>NZ_JBHVEU010000628.1:0-3928 GCF_042802075.1 Kitasatospora sp. NPDC057518 | reverse complement strand
GCCCGCGATCGGGCTGGCGGTGGGCCGGGGCACCGGCCCCGAGCTCGCCGCCGTCTTCGAACGCGTCCTGCGGGTGCTCACCGCCGCCCGCCCCACGGGCGTGCGGATCGTCCGCTCCCCGCGCCTCTACCACTCCTACGTCTCGCTGCGCCCGCTGGCCGGCCCCGCCGGGATCCAGGACCTGACCGGGCAGGACGCGGAGCACTACGAGCGGTTCTGCCGAGACCTCGCCGACGCCGGCACCACGGCCGTCTTCCGCACCGCGATCAACGCCCAGTCCCTGTACCTGGTGCGCCACCGCCTGCGCGCCGTCAAGGTCGACCTGTTACGGGAAGGAGAAACGTCACTGCTCCTGGTCCGCGACCAGGCCCAGGGCTTCTACACCGGGGAGAACCGGCACACCCCGGGAGAGGTCGTCCGCACCATGGCCTTCAGCCGGGAGACCACCGAGGCCGTCGTCCGCCACGCCCTGGAGCGGGCCCGGCGCGAATGGCCCGACGGGCGGATCGACCGCATCGTCATGGCCTACAAGTTCCATCTCCTGGACGGCGCGTTCGACGCCTGGGTCGCCGACATCGCCGAGCGGCTGGGCATACGGATCGAGGTGTTCCAGCCCGACACCGTGAACCGCAACCTCATCACCCACGGCCTGCCGGACCGCACCCTGCTGATCGCCGGGAACGAGTGGGCCGACATCATGCACGTGGTCCTGCTGGACCGCTTCGGCGCCCAGCGGCAGGAGAGCCGCTGCACGGAGAACGTGTACCTCGGCCCCGGCGCGGCCGGACTGGTGGAGTACCAGACCGTGCACGGGTCCGCCGACGACCTGGCCGGGCGCGACCTGGTCAACCCGGTGGCCACCCTGCGCGCCGCGGCCCTCGTCGCCGAGCGGCACGCCGCGGTGTCCGGCGCCGTCGGGGCGGTCGAGACCGCCCTGGCCGTCCTGGACGACAAGGGCGTGCACACCCCGGACCTCGGCGGCCGGCACTCCACCACCGCGGTGGTCGACGCGCTGGTCGACGTCCTCGACCTGCCCGGCGCGCCCACCGGATCCACCGCCCCGGTGGGCGGGCCGTGAGCGCCCGGACGGGAACGGCCCTGGTGGTGGTGGACCTGCAGAACGACTTCTGCACCGGACCGGTGGCCAGGGCCCGGTTCGGCGGCGACGGCGCCGTCCTGGACGCCGTGGTCGCCAACAGCGTCCGGGCGGTGGACCTGGCCCGGCGCGCGGGCGTGGAGGTGGTGTTCGTCCGCTTCCTCGGCGACACCGCCCACCAGGGCGCGGCCTGGCGCGCGCGGGACCGGCGGCTGGGCAAGCGGCCGAAGTGCCTGGAGGGCACCTGGGGAGCCCGGTTCCACGGGGTGGCCCCGGCCCCGGGCGAGCGGGTCTTCACCAAACGGGCCTGCTTCGACGCCTTCCTCGGCGACGGCCTGGAGGAGCACCTGCGCGCCGGCGGCACCGGGCACCTCGTCTTCGCCGGGCTCTACGCCGACGTCTGCGTGGACTCCACCGCCCGCACCGCCTTCCAGAAGGGCTTCCACATCACCGTCCTGACGGACTGCACCACCTCCCTGCACCTGCCCCACGACGAGGTCCTGCGGTTCATGCGCGTCCTGTACGGCGCCCGCACCACCACCGGCGACGACCCCGCGGCGTGGACGGCGCCCGTGCACGAGGAGGACCCGTGCACGCCCTGACCGGACCGGAGGACGGGACGGCCGCGGCCGCGGCGCACGGCGTCGCCTCCGGAGTGGGCCGTACCGCCCTGCTGGTGGCGGCCGCCCGCGCCATCGAGACCCACCGCCCCGACGCCCTGGCCCGCGACCCGCTCGCCGAGCACTTCGTGCGCGCCTCCCCCGCCTCGGCGCACTGGCCCCTCCACCCCGACCAGGTCCCCGACGCGGAGGCCGACCCGCTGTGGGGGCGCCTCGGGCGCTACTTCGGGCTGCGCACCCGCGTCCTGGACGACCACCTGCTGGCCGCGGCGCGGGCCGGCACGCGCCAGGTCGTCATCCTGGGCGCGGGCCTGGACTCCCGGGCGTACCGGCTCGACTGGCCGCCCGGCCGCGTCCTCCACGAGATCGACACCGAGCAGGTGCTGGCCTTCAAACGGGCGGTCCTCGACGCGGCGGGCGCGGCCCCCGCCACCGAGCGCCGCCCGCTGGCCGCCGACCTCCGCGGCGACTGGGCCGGGCCGCTGCTGGAGGGCGGCTTCGACCCGGCGGAGCCGACCGCGTGGCTCGCCGAGGGGCTGCTGCTCTACCTCCCCGCCGAGGCCGAGCGGCGGCTGATGGCCGCCGTGCACCGGCTCAGCGCGCCCGGCAGCACCCTGGCGTACGAGCTCAAGGACGTGGCCGCCGAACCGCCGGCGGTGCGCACGGCCCCCGCGTACGTCGCGGCCCGGGAGCGGCTCGGCATCGATCTGCGCGCCCTCTTCGACGCCGGCCCCCGCCCCGACTCCGCCGCGGAACTCACCCGCCTGGGCTGGACGGTGGCCGTGCGCAGCCCGTACGACTTCACCGCCCTGCACGGCCGCGGTCCGGCGCCGGAGCCGGACGACGCCCTGGCGGCCAACCGCTGGGTCTTCGCCGCCCGCCGCGGTCGGCCGGGCGGCGTCCCGGGCGGCATCCCGGGCCGCCGCTGAATTCCGCGGCATTCCGCGGTATTCCCTGCCGTTCGGCGGGGGGGCTCCCCCGCCGGACGGGCGGGATTATCCAAGGGGTTTTCCGAAAGGGAAAAGGATGCACCCGCTGCGAAAACCGCATTACTCGACGTAATGTCGATCATGGATTCCGCCGCCTCGCGCCGCCCTTGGCCGGGGCCCGGGTACACGTCAATTCCGTTATACGGCACGGGATTTCGCAGATCCCCACGTGACCGGCGGGGGTGCCGGAAAATGTCGGACGCCGGCGGATTCACCTGACCGATCCTCATCGGTTCACCCGGTTGTCGATTTCGCGGAAACTGTTCGTCGCTATACGATCCTTCAGGAATCGGATCCTGATCCCCGGCCGGACCGGCAGACCCCGCAGTCGCCGCACCGGCCCGGGCAGAAGCGCGTTCCGCCCGTCCCCCCGCACGAACGCACTCCAGGTGACCATGCATCCCCACACCGCCCACATCGACGGGTTCCACTACGGCTGGATCAACCCGGTCCTGTCCTACCTCATCGCCTGCACCGGCGCGGCGCTCGGACTGCGCTGCACCGTACGGGCCCTGACCCTGCCGCCGGCCCGCCGTCTGGGGTGGCTGCTGCTGTCCGCGGTCGAACTCGGCTGCGGCATCTGGACCATGCACTTCATGGCGATGATGGGCTTCGCCGTCACCGGCTCGTCCGTCGTCTACCGCGTCCCCGAGACCCTCGGCAGCCTCCTGCTGGCCATCGTCGTCGTCGGCGCCGGCGTCCTGTACGTCGGCTACCGCCGCAGGACGCTCGCCTCCCTGCTGATCGGCGGCACCGTCACCGGCTGCGGTGTCGCGGCCATGCACTACCTCGGCATGGCCGCCATGCAGGTCCAGGGCGTGGTCTCCTACGACCCCGTCCTGGTGGCCGTCTCCATCGCCATCGCCGTGGCCGCCGCCACCGCGGCGCTGTGGATGACCCTCAACATCACCGGCTTCGCCGCCTCGCTGGTCGCCTCCCTGATCGCCGGGGTCGCGGTCACCGCCATGCACTACACCGGGATGGCCTCCGTCTCCGTCCGGCTGGACGACCGGCTCCTGCCCGCCGGCCTGCCCGCCTCCCAGTTCGTCGTCCCGCTCGCCGTCGCCATCATGGCCGTCATCGCGATCGGCGGGTTCGTCCTCACCCTCTCCCCGCAGGACCCGGTCGACGTGCCGGCCCGGGAGCCGCTGCGCGTCAAGCTCTTCGACCGCGGCGCCTGACCGGCCCGCCGTGCCGCGCGCACGGCACCGACGCCCCGGGGG
>NZ_JBHVEU010000627.1:0-3936 GCF_042802075.1 Kitasatospora sp. NPDC057518 | reverse complement strand
GCGATGCACGCACCCCAACGCCGCCCCGCCCGCCCTCCGGGCGGACGACGGGAGTTCGACGACAGGCCCAGGACCTCACACCGGTGTGAGGGTCAAGAACACGACGGACGGCGAAGGGCCGGACCCCCCGTACGGGAGGTCCGGCCCCTCGGTGCCTCAGTGCCTACCGGCCGGTCAGGCGTCGCCGCCGGCGGCGCCCGGGTCGGCCGCGGTCACGTCGAGCAGCTGGTAGCGGTCGATCGCGTCCTTCAGCGCCGAGCGGTCGATCTTGCCCTGCTTGGCGAGCTCGGTGAGCACGCCCAGGACGACCGACTGCGCGTCGATGTGGAAGAAGCGACGGGCCGCGCCACGGGTGTCGGCGAAGCCGAAGCCGTCGGCGCCCAGCGACTGGTACTGACCCGGCACCCAGCGGGCGATCTGGTCCGGCACCGCGCGCATCCAGTCGGACACCGCGACGACCGGGCCCTCGGCACCCTGGAGCTTCTGGGTGACGTACGGCACGCGCTGCTGCTCCTCGGGGTGCAGCAGGTTGAACTCCTCGGCCTCCACCGCGTCGCGGCGCAGCTCGTTCCAGGAGGTCGCGGACCAGACGTCGGCCTTGACGTTCCACTCCTCGGCGAGGATGCGCTGGGCCTCCAGGGCCCACGGCACGGCCACGCCGGAGGCGAGGATCTGGGCCGGGATCTGGCCCGCGGTGCCCGGCGCGTACCTGTGCAGACCCTTGAGGATGCCCTCGACGTCCACGTTCTCCGGCTCGGCCGGCATCTTGATCGGCTCGTTGTAGACGGTCATGTAGTAGAACACGTCCTCGCCGTGCGGGTGCTCGGCGCTGGAGCCGTACATCCGCCGCAGACCGTCCTGGACGATGTGCGCGATCTCGAAGCCGTACGCCGGGTCGTACGCGACGACGCCGGGGTTGGTCGAGGCCAGCAGGTGCGAGTGGCCGTCGGCGTGCTGCAGGCCCTCACCGGTCAGCGTGGTGCGGCCGGCGGTGGCGCCGATCACGAAGCCGCGGGCCAGCTGGTCGGCCATCTGCCAGAACTGGTCGCCGGTGCGCTGGAACCCGAACATCGAGTAGAAGACGTACACCGGGATCAGCGGCTCGCCGTGGGTGGCGTAGGACGAGCCGGCGGCGATCAGCGAGGCGGTGCAGCCGGCCTCGGAGATGCCGTCGTGCAGCATCTGGCCGGTCGGCGACTCCTTGTAGGCGAGGAGCAGGTCCCGGTCGACCGACTCGTAGGTCTGGCCGAGCGGGTTGTAGATCTTCGCCGACGGGAAGAGCGAGTCCATGCCGAAGGTGCGGTACTCGTCCGGCGCGATCGGCACGAAGCGGTTGCCGATGCCCTTGTCCCGCATGAGGTCCTTGAGCACCCGGACGAACGCCATGGTGGTGGCGATGGTCTGGTTGCCGGAGCCCTTCTTGACCGCCTTGTAGGCGTCGTCGCCGGGCAGCTCCAGCTTCCGCGGGCGGACCTTGCGGGTCGGCACGTAGCCGCCGAGCTCCTCCCGGCGGTCGTGCATGTACTGGATCTCCTCCGAGTCGCGGCCCGGGTGGTAGTAGGGCGGGTAGCCCTCGTCCAGCTGCTTGTCGGTGATCGGCAGGTGCAGCCGGTCGCGGAAGCGCTTCAGGTCCTCGACCGTCAGCTTCTTCATCTGGTGGGTGGCGTTGCGGCCCTCGAAGTTGGGGCCCAGCGTCCAGCCCTTGACCGTCTGCGCCAGGATGACCGTCGGCTGGCCCTTGTGCTCGCGGGCCGCCTTGAACGCCGCGTAGATCTTCTTGTGGTCGTGGCCGCCGCGACCCAGGTGCTGGATCTGCTGGTCGGTCATGTTCTCGACCATGGCGCGCAGGCGCAGGTCGCCGCCGAAGAAGTGCTCGCGGATGTACTGGCCGGTCTCGGTGGCGTAGGTCTGGAACTGGCCGTCCACCGTGGTGTTCAGCTTGTTGACCAGGACGCCGTCGCGGTCCTGCGCGAGCAGCGGGTCCCAGGAGCGGTCCCAGACCAGCTTGATCACGTTCCAGCCGGCGCCCCGGAACTGGGACTCCAGCTCCTGGATGATCTTGCCGTTGCCGCGGACCGGGCCGTCCAGGCGCTGCAGGTTGCAGTTGACCACGAAGGTCAGGTTGTCCAGGCCCTCGCGGGCGGCCAGCGAGAGCTGGCCGAGCGACTCGGGCTCGTCCATCTCGCCGTCGCCGAGGAAGGCGTAGACCTGCGAGTCCGAGGTGTCCTTGATGCCGCGGTGCTCCAGGTAGCGGTTCATCCGCGCCTGGTAGATCGCGCCGAGCGGGCCGAGGCCCATCGAGACGGTCGGGAACTCCCAGAAGTCCGGCATCAGCCGCGGGTGCGGGTAGCTGGAGAGGCCGTACGGGGCCTTCGACTTCTCCTGGCGGAAGGCGTCGAGCTGCTGCTCGGTGAGCCGGTCCAGCAGGAAGGCGCGGGCGTAGATGCCGGGGGAGGCGTGACCCTGGAAGAAGATCTGGTCGCCCGACTCGCCCTCGGCGTCCTTGCCGCGGAAGAAGTAGTTGAAGCCGACGTCGTAGAGCGACGCGGAGGAGGCGAAGGTGGCGATGTGGCCACCGACGCCGATGCCGGGGCGCTGCGCCCGGGAGACCATGACGGCCGCGTTCCACCGGGTCGCGTTGAGGATCTTCCGCTCGATCTCCTCGTTGCCGGGGAAGAACGGCTCGTCCTTGGTCGCGATGGTGTTGACGTAGTCCGTGCTGCGCATCTCGGGCACGGCGACACGCTTCTCGCGGGCGCGCTCGATCAGCCGCAGCATCAGGTAACGGGCACGCTCACGCCCCCGCTCGTCGATGGCCGCATCGAGCGACTCCAGCCATTCCGCGGTCTCCTCGGGATCGAAGTCCGGGACCTGACTCGGAAGGCCGCCAATGATGATCGGGTTGCGATCGGATCCGGAAGCCACGCTGTTCCTTCACTGTCGGTCGAAACTGAGGTGTGTCGCGCCGCCTCCATCGTGCTACCGCGCTCGGAGATCCGTCATCTCTACCGATCGGTAACCGTCGCGCCCGGTGGGCGGTCCGGTCTGGTGGTGCGCGGTGCGGGCGTCTCCGTCCGCTCCGCACACCCCCGGGTGTTACGAAAAGAGGTGGTCCGACCTGGTGTCCCGTCCGCCCGATGGCGGGCGGCCGGGGTGAGGGCCAACAGGAGACTCTACGCCCGCGCACGCGCGGACCCCGAATGCCGTTCGCATCTCGGGCACACGTACGGCCTGTGGGCCGGGACCACCCGAAGCATCCTCGGACCATGCAGAAAAGGGCAAATCGGTGTGATTCCCGACACGTCCCACGGCGTGTTCCGGTGCGACACGTCAACCTTTGGAGGGGATCGGGGGTCGGGTACTTGCGCGAACCGCCGCGCCCGTGTGGACTACGGCCACAGCCTCGGCATGGATGCCGAGCCGAATACTGGAGGTTATTCCCGTGAGCGCGACCGCGGACCCCGCGGACAAGTCCAACCCGGCGACCCGTCTCGGCTTCGAAGAGGGCCAGATCATCCAGGAGCTGGGGTACGACGAAGACACTGACCAGGACCTCCGCGAAGGCATCGAGGAGCTCACCGGGACGGATCTCGTCGACGAGGACTACGACGACGTCGCCGACGCCGTCCTGCTGTGGCACCGCGACGACGACGGGGACCTCACCGACGCCCTCGTCGACGCGCTGGAGTACCTGGCGGAGGGCGGCCTCATCTGGCTGATGACGCCCAAGACCGGGCGGGACGGCCACATCGAGGCGTCCGACATCAACGACTCGGCCAAGACCGCCGGTCTCTCCCAGACCAGCTCGATCAACATCGTCAAGGACTGGGCGGCCACCCGGCTCGCGACCAAGTCCACGGCGAAGCAGAGCGGCGGAAAGCGCTGAGCGGGCTCTGAAGTCCCCGCACCGGGCCCCGCCGGAGGAACCCCCTCCGG
>NZ_JBHVEU010000626.1:0-3963 GCF_042802075.1 Kitasatospora sp. NPDC057518 | reverse complement strand
CAGCACCCCGCCCGTCCGGGCCGACTCCCCCTCGGCACGCCCCCGGTAGAGTGAGCGCACGCCTCACCGCACAGGAACCGGAGACGGCCATGGCCGGCTACAGCTCGCACAAGGACGACTTCCGCAAGCGGCTCCGCCGCATCGAGGGCCAGATCCGTGGCCTCCAGCGCATGGTCGAGGAGGACACCTACTGCATCGACGTCCTCACCCAGGTGTCCGCCGCCAGCCGCGCCCTCCAGTCCTTCGCCCTCCAACTCCTCGACGAGCACATCGAATGCTGCGTCCGGGACGCCATCGCCGAGGGCGGCCAGGAGGCGGGCACCAAGATCCGCGAGGCCAACCAGGCCATCGCCCGCCTGGTCAGGTCCTGACCGCGTTCCAGCGGTGACGGCTCCTCCGACAGCCCCCGGGAGCCGTCACCTTTACGGGGTGGGGGTATCTCGCCGGGGCATTCCGGGAGGGGATCAGCCGTGTCCGCGATCGAGTTCGTCCGCCGCCTGGACGGCCTGGTCTACCGCTTCGACCTGAACGGCGCCGCCAACGGCCGCCCGTCCTACAAGCGGCGGGACCTGGACCTGTGGTGTCGGTGGACGCCGGAGCGGGGCTGGTGCGTCGTCGACGCCGAGGGCGTGCCCAACTCCGGTCCGCTGCTGGGCGAGGACCGGTACCGGGAGCTCCCGCCGACCGGGCCGTGGCGCAGTTGGAAGGCCGGCCGGTCGTACCTCTACGACCTGCGCCGCGTCGACGAGCACCCGGACGACAACGCGCCCTGAGGTGCGCCGCCCTCAGACCCGGTCGAGCGGGCGGTGCGGGCCGTCCGGCAGCTCGACCGCGACGGCGTCGCCGGGCCGGACCGGGCCGCCGGTGCGGACGACGCCCATGATGCCGGCGCGGCGCACGATCGTGCCGTCCTCGGCGCGGCCGACGACCTGCTTGAGCAGGCCGGGCCGGTAGGCGTCGATCTGGGTGCACGGGTTGCGCAGGCCGGTGATCTCCACCTCGGCCTCCGGGCCGATCCGCAGCACCGCGCCGACCGGCAGGCCGAGCAGGTCGACGCCCTCGGTGGTGATGTTCTCGCCGAGGGCGCCCGGCGTGACATCGAAGCCCGACTCGCCGAGTTCGGTGAGCAGTTCACGGTGGATCAGGTGGACCTGGCGCAGGTTGGGCTGGGTCGGGTCCTGGGCGACCCGGGACCGGTGCCGGACCGTCACCCCGGCGTGCACGTCCCCTTCGACGCCCAGACCGGCGAGCAGGGTGATGCCGTCCCTGTTCGGCTTGGTGAACGAGTACTCGGCGTTGCTGCTGACCGCCACCACGGTGCCGCTCATGCTCCGAACCCTCCTCACGGACGTACGTTCGATCGCAGGGGCAGCATAGCCTCCGCTGACGACCGGCCCCCGATGACGGAACCGGGGGAGCTCAGGACCGCCGCTCCGCGTGCGCCCGCTCGTCCGCGTCGGCGAGCCACAAGTACACGGGTGCGAGCCCGAGTTCGATCCCCATCAGCACCAGCTGGAACCAGTGCGGACGGCCGTCCGCGACGAGCGACAGCACCCGCGCGAGGCCGCCCAGCAGGAGGACCGCCGCCAGCCACCGCACCGGCCGAGCGGGCACCGGCGCCTGCCGGGCGGCGTGGATCCAGGCCGCCCCGTACCCGGCGAAGACCGCGCCCATGAAGCGGCCGAAGCTGCCGACCGTCGGGCCGGCGTCCGCGATCCCGGGCATCGCGGAGTTCCCCAGCAAGATGTGAAGGAAGCCGATCGCCACGCAGGCGATCCCCATCGTCCACGCGAGCACCCGCAACGCCTTGGTCATGGCCCGTCCACCCCTCACAGAGGTCTGGTTGACACGTGTCTACTACGTTGCCCACCACGCTAGCGCCGACAAGTAGACACGTGTCAAGTAGCCTGGCCCGCATGCCAGTCCACGAACGGCGCCGCCGGCTCTCCCCAGCCGAGCGACGCGCCCAGCTGCTCTCCGTCGGTGCCCGGCTGTTCGCCGAACGGCCGTACGAGGGGGTGCTGATGGAGGAGGTCGCCGAGCGGGCCGGGGTCTCCCGTGCCCTGCTCTACCGGCACTTCGCGAGCAAGCACGAACTCTTCGCCGCCGTCTACCGGGAGGCCTCCGCCGACCTGCTCGCCAGGAGCCGGTTCGACCCGGGCGACACCCTGGTCGAGCAGCTGGTCGAGGGCATGGACGCCCACCTCGACTACTTCATCGCCAACCGGCACGCCGTGCTCGCGGCCAACCGCGTGCTGGCCGGGGACCAGGTGATCCAGACCATCATCACCGAGGAGCTCGACGCCCTGCGCGGCCGGCTGCTCGGCGTCCTCCCGCTCGCGGACGAGCGGACGCGACTGGCGGTGTCGCAGGTCCTGCGCAGCTGGCTGGTGTTCGTCCGGGTGCTGGTCATCGACTGGCTGACCGAGGAGAGCTGCACCCGCACCGAGCTGCGGGACGCCTGCATCGGCGCCGCGCTGGGCGCGCTCCGGCCGCTGCTGCCCGTCGATCCGGCACCCGGCTGGGGGCACCGAGGGCATACCATCGGGACGTAAGGGGAGAAGCTCCGCAAGCGCCCAATTCCTCATGAACATATGACAATTGGATGCTCTGACTCCCCTCGACCAGCCGGACCTCCGAACCCCGCGAAGGGACCCATGGACTCCGCCGCAGCCGACACCGGGACCACCCTCCCCCCACTCCACCGGCTCCCCACCACCCCCGCCCAGCCGCCCCACCCCACCACCCTCCCGGACGGCACCCCCGCGTGGCTGATCACCCGCTACCACGACGTCCGGCAGGTCCTCGGCGACCCCCGGGTCACCCGGGCCGACCTGCATGACGTCGGCACCGCGGGCGCCACCGCCGACGTGGCCGCCAACCCGGCGTCCCTGTTCAACCAGGACGGGCCCGCCCACCGCCGGCTGCGCGGCACCGCCCAACGGGCCTTCACCCCGCGCGCCATCGCCGGCTGGCAGCCGTGGGTCGCCGCCGCCGTCCAGCAGTCCGTGGACCGGCTGGTCGCCGCCGGCCCGACGGCCGACCTGGTCCCCGCCTTCGCCCGGCCGGTGCCGTTCGCCGTCACCACCCGGCTGATGGGGCTCGACGGGGACGGGCCGGACCACCTGGACGAGGAGCGGCTGCGGCGCTGGACCCGCGCCCTGCTCGCCCAGGGCGAGGACCAGGGCGGCGAGCCGGGCGGCGGTCAGAACGGCGGGCAGGACGGCGGACAGCAACCGGGCACGGACCCCGACCACGACGCCACCCTCGCCGAATTCGGCTCCTTCATGGGCGAGTTGGTCGCCCGCCGGCGCCGCGAGCCGGGCGACGACCTGGTCAGCCGGCTGGTCCGGGCCGCCGACCAGGACGGCGGCGTCCCCGAGGAGTCCCTCGTCTTCCTGGTCGCCGGGCTCACCGCCAGCGGCAACGAGAGCGTCGCCGGCGCCCTCGCCAACGCCCTGGTCTACGTGCTCGGCGAACGCCCCGAGCACTGGCCGCGCCTCGCCGACCCGGACACCGCCGAGCGCACCGCCGAACGGCTGCTGCACTACATCCCGCTCGGCGACGACGAGGCCACCATCCGCCGCACCACCGCGCCGGTCGAGGTCGGCGACGTGACCATCCCGGCCGGCTCGGTCGTCGCCGTCAGCCTCGGCAGCGCCAACCGCGACCCGGCCGTCTACCCCGAGGGCCTCGACGCCGATCTGGGCCTCCCGCTCCCCGCCCCGACCCTCGCCTTCAGCTCCGGCCCGCACTACTGCATCGGCGCCTGGCGGGTCCGGCTGGAGATGCGGGAGTCCCTGCACCGGCTCGCCACCGCCCTGCCGGGCCTGCGCCTCACCACCCCGGTCGCGGAGCTCGCCTGGCAGCTCGGCGGCACCACCCGGAGCCCGGCCCGCCTCCCGGTCGACTGGTAGGTCGACCGGGAGCCGGCACCGGCGGTCGGCCGCCCGGCCTCAGCCC
>NZ_JBHVEU010000625.1:0-3966 GCF_042802075.1 Kitasatospora sp. NPDC057518 | reverse complement strand
GCCTGTACGCGCTGCCGCCGGGCGCGCCGCCCGGCGGCTACCTCGGCCGGCAGCTGCTGGAGGGGTAGTTCCCCGGACGGTTCCCCGGGGGTCCGACGGCGGACCCCCGGGATCCACCGCCGCGGTCCCGGCCACTGGAACGCTTGGCCGCCGGGGCCGTTGAATCGTTAGGGTGACTGCTTCGGCACACCCTGCCCGCGCAGTACCCCGGAACCCCACGGAGGCATCATGTCGGCCACCCGCTACACCTACCTCGGACCGGCCGGCACGTTCACCGAGGCGGCCCTGCACACCCTGCCCGAGGCGGCGACCCGGGAGCTGGTGCCGCTGTCCTCGGTGGCGCTGGCGCTGGACGCGGTGCGCGGCGGGGAGGCGGCCGGGGCGTTCGTCCCGATCGAGAACTCGGTGGAGGGCGCGGTCACCGCGACCAACGACGAACTCGCCTCCGGCACACCGCTGATGATCTACCGTGAGGTGCTGCTGCCGATCACCTTCGCGCTGCTGGTGCGGCCGGGCACCGAGCTGTCCGGGATCAAGACGGTGACCAGCCACCCGGTGGCCCAGCCGCAGGTGCGGCGCTGGCTGGCGGCCAACCTGCCGGAGGCGGACTGGGAGTCGGCGGCCTCCAACGCGGACGGCGCCCGGCTGGTCGCCGAGGGCCGCTACGACGGCGCGTTCGCGGGCGAGTTCGCGGCGCCGATCTACGGGCTGGAGCCGCTGGTCAAGGAGATCGCGGACGCGAAGAGCGCGGCCACCCGGTTCGTCCTGGTCGGCCGCCCGGGGCGGGTCTCCTCGCCGACCGGCGCGGACAAGACCTCGATGGTGGTCTGGCTGCCGGACGACCACCCGGGCGCGCTGCTGGAACTGCTCCAGGAGTTCGCGGTGCGCGGGGTCAACCTGATGCGGATCGAGTCCCGCCCGACCGGCGAGGGCATGGGCAGCTACTGCTTCCTGATCGACTGCGAGGGGCACCTGTCCGAGCGCCGGGTCGGCGAGGCGATGATGGGGCTCAAACGGATCTGCCCGCAGGTGCGGTACCTCGGCTCCTATCCGCGCGCCGACCGGCAGGAGTCCACCCACCGCCGGCCGGGGACCTCGGACGGGGATTTCACCTCGGCGGCGGACTGGCTCTCCCGCGCGCTCGACGGCCGCGGGGACATCTGAGCTTCTCCTCGAGTCCTTCCGGAATTTTCCGACTGTTTTCGCCCGGCCCGGGCGGCCCGGGCGGGTGACCGCACCGTCGTCCACAGGGGCCGTCGGGGCCGGAGACCGCTGTCCACAGGGCTCCCCGCTGTCCACAGCCCGGAGTTATCCACAGGCCTGGGGACGAGTCGACAAACCGGTATAGCCATTGCCCAGACCCGGTCGGACCATCGGTTTGCGTCGCAGAGATGACCAATCGGACCAGAGTCACCCGGTTGCCAGCAAATCACCCGTCCGAGTGCTTCAATTCCCTCACCCGAGAAGGTTGATTGAGGTTTGAAACCTCAATTCCCTGGTTCGTTCACGCGGAAGGCAATCCTCCCCTTTGATCCACAGGCCCGGGGCCCGGCCTGTGGATAACCCGGCGACGGGAAGTTCCCCACAGGGGTTATCCACAGGCGCGGGCGAGTTATCCCCAGGGAAAAAGCCGTACCGGTGGAGGAACGGTCTCCCGGTACGCTTGGGCCTGTGATTGACCTTCGCCTGCTCCGTGAGGACCCTGACCGAGTGCGCGCCTCGCAGCGCGTCCGTGGCGAGGACGTCGACCTGGTCGACGCCCTCCTCTCCGCCGATGAGCGGCGCCGGTCCTCGGGCAGCCGCTTCGACGAACTGCGCAGCGAGCAGCGGGTGCTCGGCAAGCAGGTCGCCCAGGCCAAGGGCGACGAGAAGGCCGCCCTGCTCCAGCGCACCAAGGACCTGGCCGCCGAGGTCAAGGCCGCCGACGCCGAGCAGGGAGCGGCCAAGGAGGAGGCCGACCGCCTGCTCCGCTCCCTGGCGAACCTCATCGACCCGGCCGCCCCGGTCGGCGGCGAGGAGGACTTCGTCACCCTCGAGGAGATCGGCACCCCGCGCGACTTCGCCGCCGAGGGCTTCGAGCCCCGCGACCACGTCGAGCTCGGCCAGATCCTCGGCGCGATCGACACCGAGCGCGGCGCCAAGGTCGCCGGTGCCCGCTCCTACTACCTGACCGGCGTCGGCGCGCTGCTGGAGCTCGCCCTGGTCAACATGGCGATCGCCCAGGCCACCGCGGCCGGCTTCATCCCGATGATCACCCCGACCCTGGTCCGCCCGGCCGCCATGGACGGCACCGGCTTCCTCGGCCAGGCCGCCGAGAACGTGTACCACCTCGCCGAGGACGACCGGTACCTGGTCGGCACCAGCGAGGTCCCGCTCGCGGCGTACCACATGGACGAGATCCTCGACGCCGACAAGCTGCCGCTGCGCTACGCCGGCTACTCGTCCTGCTTCCGCCGCGAGGCCGGCACCTACGGCAAGGACACCCGCGGCATCATCCGCGTCCACCAGTTCGAGAAGGTGGAGATGTTCGTCTACACCACTCCCGAGGACGCGGAGAACGAGCACCGGCGCCTGCTCCAGTGGGAGAAGGACTTCCTCAACGCGCTGGAGCTGCCGTACCGGGTGATCGACGTCGCCTCCGGCGACCTCGGCGCCTCGGCCGCGCGCAAGTTCGACATCGAGGCGTGGATCCCCACCCAGGGCAAGTACCGCGAGGTCACCTCGACCTCCAACACCACCGAGTACCAGGCCCGCCGGCTGTCGATCCGGATGCGCGAGGACGGCAAGACCCGCCCGCTCGCCACCCTGAACGGCACCCTGGTCGCCGTCCCGCGCACCATCGTGGCGATCCTGGAGAACCACCAGCAGGCCGACGGCTCGGTCGTCGTGCCCGAGGCGCTGCGGCCGTACCTCGGCGGACGGACCGTCCTCGAGCCGGTCAAGTAAGCCGGCCCGCCCAGCACCACCTGCGACACTCCCGGGAGACGTACGGCCCATGAGCACCACCAGCCCCAGCCCCGTCTCCCCCGACGGTGGCGACCTGCCCTACCGGCTGGTCGCCACCGACCTCGACGGCACCCTGCTCACCAGCGGGGAGACCGTCTCCGAGCGCACCCGCGCCGCCCTGGCCGCGGCCACCGGCGCGGGCGCGCTGCACATCATCGTCACCGGGCGCTCCGCGGTCTGGGCCCGCCCGGTCTTCGACGAGATCGGCTACACCGGGATAGCGGTCTGCGGCCAGGGCGCCCAGGTGTACGACGCCGGCGCGCACAAGCTGCTCACCTCGCTCACCCTGGACCGGCGGCTCGCCGCGCTCGCGATCGAGAAGATCGAGGCCGAGACCGGCCCGCTGGCCATCGCCGCCAACCAGGACGGCCTCGACGGTCAGGTGCTGGCCGGCCCCGGCTACGAGCTGCTGATCGGCTCCGACCTGCCGGTCGTCCGGGTCGACCGCGGCGGGCTGTACGACTCCCCGCTCAGCAAGCTGTACATCCAGCACCACGCCCTCACCGACGACGCCCTCGCCGAGGCCGCCCGCCGCGCCGCCGGCGACCTGGTCGGCGTGGTGATGGCCGGCGCCGGCGTGGTCGAGCTGCTCCCGCTCGGCCTGTCCAAGGCCACCGGCCTGGCCGTCGCCGCCCGCCGCCTGGGCGTCCGCGCCGCCGACACCATCGCCTTCGGCGACATGCCCAACGACGTCCCGATGTTCGGCTGGGCCGCCCACGGCGTCGCCATGGCCAACGCCCACGAGGAACTCCTCGCCGTCGCCGACACCGTCACCACCAGCAACGACGAGGACGGCGTCGCCGCGGTCCTGGAGCACCTCTACCCGCAGCGCTGACGCCTCCGGCGCGGCCCTTGTGCGCCGTGCCCCGGGCTCGCACACCCCGTAACCCCGCCCGAAGCCGGAGAACCGCCGGCGCTCGGGCCATCCGCTGCGGCCTTCCGCCCGTGTCTGTTGCACTT
>NZ_JBHVEU010000624.1:0-3982 GCF_042802075.1 Kitasatospora sp. NPDC057518 | reverse complement strand
GTACCGGGAGCGGCCCGGCCGCGGGCGAGGAGGGGCGCAGCCGTACCGGTCGGCCGAGGGCCGACGGGGCCGGTGGGGACGACACGACATCGCCGAACAGGAGGCCGCCGGTGGAACGCAGGCGCGAGGCAGCGCTGACCGCAGGGACCGCGGGCCGGCGGCTGACCAGCATCGACGGCGGACGCGGGGACGGCCCCGCCGAGCCGGCCGGTCCGCCGACGCAGCGGCCCGGCGGGATGCGCGGGATGCGGCCCGAACTCGACCGGGCGGCCCAGCCGCCCACCGTGCCCGAGCAGGCGCGGCTGTGGCACGTGGTGCTGAGCGTGGCCGGGCAGGTCACCCCGCTGTCCGCGCTGCGCGCCTCGCTGGAGCAGCTGGCGCACGACCACTCGTTCTTCCTGACCGCCCGCTACGCGGCCGACCACGCCGAGATCCGCTACTGGGAGCAGGCCCGGGACCTGCACGACGCGGCGGCCATCGCGCTGCGGCTGTGGGGCGAGCACAAGGTCACCTCGAACCTGCCGCCCTGGGAGATCGTCGGGCTGGAGGTGGTCGACCGGGCGACGTACCACAAGCGGGTGGCGGAGGGCTTCGGCGAGCCGCCGCCGCACCTGGGCGGCGTGCACCCGTACTGAGCGCCCGGACCGAACGCCGGACCGAACGCCGGACCGAACGCCGTACCGAGCTGTCTCACCGGGCGAAATGCCGCCCGGGCGGGGCGGGCGCAGTCGCTACCCTTGGCGGCATGACCAGCGATCTCGCCACCGCCGACAGCCCCGTCCTCGCCGTAGCGCGCCGAGCCCGGGAGGCCGCCGCCGCGCTCGCCCCGCTGCCGCGCGGCGCGAAGGACGCCGCGCTGCTGGCGGTCGCGGACGCGCTGGTGGCCCGCAGCGCGGAGATCGTCGCGGCCAACGCCGAGGACGTGGAGCGGGCCCGGGCGGCCGGCACGGCCGAGTCGGTGATCGACCGGCTGACCCTGACCGACGAGCGGATCGCCGCGATCGCCTCGGACGTGCGCGACGTGGCCGGCCTGCCCGACCCGGTCGGCGAGGTGGTGCGCGGCTACACCCTGCCCAACGGCCTGGACGTGCGGCAGGTCCGGGTGCCGCTCGGCGTGGTCGGCATCATCTACGAGGCCCGCCCGAACGTCACCGCGGACGCCGCCGCGCTCTGCCTCAAGTCCGGCAACGCGGTACTGCTGCGCGGCTCCGCCTCGGCCTACCGCTCCAACAGCGCGCTGGTCGCCGTGGTGCGCGACGCCGTCGCCGCGGCCGGGCTGCCCGCCGACGCGGTCCAGCTGGTGCCGGGGGAGAGCCGGGAGTCGGTGCGGGAGCTGATGCGCGCCCGCGGCTACGTGGACGTGCTGATCCCGCGCGGCGGCGCCTCGCTGATCCGCACCGTGGTCGAGGGCTCCACCGTCCCGGTGATCGAGACCGGCACCGGCAACTGCCACGTCTACGTGGACGCCGAGACCGACCTGGCGATGGCCGTCGGCATCCTGCTGAACTCCAAGGCGCAGCGGGTCAGCGTCTGCAACTCCGCCGAGACGCTGCTGGTCCACCAGGACGTCGCGGACGCCTTCCTGCCGCTCGCGCTGGCGGCGCTCGCCGGGGCCGGGGTCACCGTGCACGGCGACGAGGCGGTGCTGAAGGCCGCCGAGGGGGGACCGGCCACCGTGGTGCCGGCCACCGACGAGGACTGGGGCGCCGAGTACCTCTCGCTGGACCTGGCCGCCGCCGTGGTGCCCTCACTGGACGCCGCCGTCGAGCACATCCGCCGCTGGTCCTCCGGCCACACCGAGGCGATCGTCACCACCTCGCAGGCCGCCGCCCGCCGCTTCACCCGGTTGGTGGACTCCACCACGGTGGCCGTCAACGCCTCCACCCGCTTCACCGACGGCGGCGAGTTCGGCTTCGGCGCGGAGATCGGCATCTCCACCCAGAAGCTGCACGCCCGCGGCCCGATGGGCCTGCCCGAGCTGACCAGCACCAAGTACATCGTCACTGGTGACGGGCACGTGCGGGGCGAGGCCGCGCAGACCGTGGGCGGCGGGGCCGAGTAGGCGCGCAGGCCGCGGGCGGGGGCGCGGACGGCCGCCGGGCGGCGCGCGCGGGGCGTCCGTCACACGTGCGACGGACCAACTGCCGGGAGCCACAGACAAATCGTCCGGCCGGTAATACGCTGAATCCGTGGCTGAGGATGTGGGGGGCTTCCCGTACCCCGACGGCTCCGACCACGGTGGTGCGGACGACGAGTTCGCCACCGTGGTCTTCGACGAGGCCTTCGTCCGGTCCGCCGCCGTGCACGAGCCGACCGCCAAGGAGCGGCAACTCGCCGCCGCCGAGGCCCGGTTCGAGCCGGACGCCGCGGGGCCGGGCTGGGGCCGTGACGTTCCGGCCGGGGACGGGCTGCCGCTGGAGCTGCGCCCGTACCCGAGCGGACTCGACGCGGACCACCTCTACCCCGACCCCTGGTCGGGGCCGGGCCGGGCGGCCGACCGCCGGGTCCGGCGGTGGCGGCGCGGTGACGACCCGGTGCGCGTCCCCGGGCGGTACGTGGCCCAGCAGCGGTGGCACCGGCCGGTGGCCTGGGTGCTCGCCGTGATCATGGGGGTGAGCCTGGTGGCGGTCGCCGTCGCGGCGATCTACCAGGGGGTGGGCGGCCCCTCGGTCACGCCCCGGCGCCCCCAGTCCGGCAGCAGCAGCACCGGGGCGGCCCCCGGGCAGGCCCCGGCGGAGCCCCCGCTGGTGGTCACGGCGCCCGCGGGCTAGTCCGAGCGCCCGGGGGCGCACGCCCCGGGGCGGTGGTCACGGAGCGTTCCCGGGAATGTGCGCCCGGACCCTCGTGGCGGCGCTGGTGTCCGCCTACCCTGGTGGTGTGGGTGACCCGCGAGAGCCTCCTGAGGGGACGCCCGAGGGCGGTTCCGGCAACGAGGACGAATTCCGGTCCGTCGTGTTCGACGAATCGTTCGTGCGGGCTGCCCGCATCCAGGAACTCTCCGCCCGGGAGCGGCTGGCGGGCTCCTTCGGCAAGGCCACCCGGTCGCGGGTGCGGTTCGGCCCGCTGGGCACCGTCCCGCGCCAGGCACTCATCCTGCTGCTGCTCATCCTGCTCGCCTTCGGGGCCGCGGTGTACTTCGGGGTGAGCTCGCCGAAGGGCACCGCGGTGCGGCCCGAGGGCAGCCAACTGACCGTCAGCCTGGTCGCGTTGAGCCCGGCGTCGGCCGTCCACCCGGTCGCCGACCCGGCGGACCCGTTCGCCGCGCTGCCGCTCGGGTACGGGGACGGCACGATCGGGCTGAACACCCCGACCGGCGCCGCCACCGGGAACTTCGGCCGGGTCGAGGTGGCCAAGGCGCTCGACACCGTCCAGCGCTACCTGGTCGCCTCCTCGCTCTCCCCGGCGACGCTGGTCCAGGGCGCCACCGCCGACGTACGGGTCTTCGTCACGCCCGGTGAGCAGGCGGAGTTCGACGCGAGCGTGGCGCAGCCGGTGGACGACCGCCACCACGCGGTGACCGGCTGGATGGTCCGCTTCGACCCGGCACAGGTCGCGCTGGCCTCGAACACCGTGAAGGTGGTCGGCGCGATGCGGATCGACGAGGCGGACAGCGGGACGCTGCAGATCACCACCGACCACACCTTCGTCTACGCGCTCAAGCCGGCCGGCGCCCCGGCCGGGGCGCCGGTCACCCTGGAGACCGTGCGGCGGCAGCTGACCTTCGAGTTCGACCGGGTGGACCTGGCCTCGGGGCAGCTGCGGCTGGTGGACTCGGTGGTGCAGGCCGGGCCGGAGCCCTGCGGCGCCTCGATGGCGGGCTTCCTGCAGCCGGTGCTGGCCACCGCGCAGGGCACGGCGGTCACGCCGCCGGCGCCGGTCGACCCCGGCAACCACGCCCGGCCGGGCTGGCAGGTGTGCGAGGTGCTGGCGGGCGGCTGAGGCGCCCGGGCCGTGGAACGCGACGGCGGCCGGTGCCCCGGGC
>NZ_JBHVEU010000623.1:0-4036 GCF_042802075.1 Kitasatospora sp. NPDC057518 | reverse complement strand
CGGCACCGCAGTGCCGCCCCGCCGTCCGATCAACTCCCCGGCGCCGTCGCCGGTCCGCTACGCGAGCGGTCCCTGCGGGTCGTGCCCGTGGAAGGGACGCTCGAAGAGCCAGTTGTAGAGCATCTCCCGACAGGTCTCCGGCTGGTACGCCGGCACCTCGTGACCCGAGTCGGGGATGGACACCTGCGTCAGGTTGCCGCGCTGACGGACGAAGCCCTTGGGGTCGCCCGGCGGCTGCTGCCAGATCAGGCGGGGCGCGCCGTGCCATTCCGGGTCGCGGTCCCGCATGAGCCTGTCGAGGATCTCCTCGGTGCTCCGGAAGCCGCAGGCGGTGTCGAAGTTCCCGGTGTAGAGCAGCACCTTGTAGCGCTTGATGCCCCCGTCGCTCCTGTCGATGAGCGCGCCGTACTTGTCGGACGCGTCCGCCATGTTGTCCTCTACCAGGGCATCGGCCACCGGGCCCGTGTTGTCGTCGCACGTCCACTCGAGCCCGAGCGGCACGTGCAGGGCCTTCCTGACGGGATCGGTGTTCAGGTACGCCTTCAGCGTCTCCCAGGGCAGGCCCTTCCAGCCCCGGGCGTCGTAGATGTCGAAGTTCCCGCCGTAGGCCAGGGTCTTGTCCACCAGGGCGTTGCCGTCCTTGGTGGCCTGGACCATGCTGCCTTCCTTGATCTCGGCCTGGACCTTCGCGTAGTCCCGGAGCAGTTCCTCGCGCTGGCCGAGGCCGATGAACCCGGTGGTGTAGACGTAGTCGATCATGAGGCCCAGCGAGAGCTCGGGGGTGATCCAGCCGTTGCCCACCGCGATCCCGCGCAGGTCGATGTGCTGTCCCGCCTTCCGCCCGTTCTGCTTGTCGATCTCCAGGGCGATCGCCGGCACGTACTTGCCGGCGTAGCTCTCGCCGCAGACGTACAGCGGGCACTTCGCGTACTCGGGGTGCAGCTGGAAGAACTTCTGGAGCGCCTGCCAGAACATGTGGCCGAGTTCGGCCTCGTCCTCGACGTACTCGTCGTGCTTGGGGTCGTCGGAGTGGCTGTACCCGGCGCCCAGGGGCTGGTCCCAGTAGAGGAGGTGCGCCTCCTGGTTCCAGCTGGTGGTGGTCAGCGACACGGTCCCGACGGTGTCCTCGGTGATGGTCAGCGGGCCGTTCTCCAGGAAGAGCCCGATCAGCGAGGAGGCGCCGGGGCCTCCGTTGAGCCAGATCACCAGCGGTGTGGCGCTGATCAGGTCCTGCTGGTCGGCGACGGGCACGTGGGGGCTGCAGGTCTGGCTCTCGAAGAACCAGTAGAAGAGGTTGTTCTTCGCGGTGCCCGTGCCGTCGAGCTGTACGCGCCCCGCGTAGGAGCGGATCCCCAGCTCGAGGCTCTTGGTGTCGAGGAGGTTCGCCGGGATCGACGTGACGAGATCGTCCGGGTCCATGGTTCAGTCCTTCGTTCGGGAGCGGATCAACGGGATCGACGGGATCGACGGGATCAGCAGGATCACCGGGCGAACGGGATGCCCCGGCGGGACTGCGCGTGGTGGGGGTGGCTGAACAGCCCGTTCGTCCGCTCCGGGTCCTCAAGGGTCCCGATGCGCTGCCCCATGTGCAGCTGCAGGGCCGGGAAGCGGCCGTGCTCGAACAGCAGGATGTTCAGGGAGCCGCCGTACTGGAAGTTCCCGATCTTCTGGCCCTTCGTCACCGGGACGGGCTTCTGGGGGTTCTTGAAGTCCGCTTCGTACTGCACGGAGCCGATCGAGTTGAGGCCGACGGTCACCATCGCCACGTGCGTCTCGTGCTTGCCCCCCCTGGGGTCGGTGAACATCGTCCTGAAGATGAGGTATCCGCGGCGGAAGGTGTCGAACATCTCGTAGTCGAACCCGTAGCCGACGTTCCCCTTGTTGAGGAGCTCGGGGAAGTCCCGCATCCCGTAGTAGATTCCGTGGACGTCGTCGTGGGACTCCACGACCTCACCCGCTACCGGCGCGTGGTACCAGTGGTAGGTGTCGGGCATCAGGATGCACGACACGGCCGTGCCCCCGGGGAGCATCCTGCCGCCCTCCTCCCTGGGGACGAACCTCTTGTAGTAATCGGAACCGGCGAGCAGCTGCTTGACGTTCATGGTGACCGTCTTGACCGGGATCGGCGTCTCCTCGGCCAGGTCGTCGACGATCATGTTGATGACGCAGTCGGTCGGGGCGACCACCACACTGTTGTCGTCCTGGGCGTCGATCGGGCGCTTGCCGTCCTTCAGCTCCCGGATGAAGAACTGGTTGAAGGTGGCCCAGGGGCCGTCCTTGAAGTCCTCCATCCTCGTGCCGAGTTCGCTCTCCCAGAGCTTGATGAGCTTCTGCCCGTCCTTCCCCGTGTCATCCATCTGGTCGCCCTGCAGGTTGGTGAAGTCCTTGGTCATCTCCAGGCCGGGACCGCAGGTCACGAAGACCATCCCGTAGTCGTTCTCGTAGGTGAGCCAACTGAACTTCTCGATGTAGTCCAGGCCGTCGTTGGGCTTCGTCGTGGTCCAGTTGGTGTACCACTCCGCGAAGAACTTCTTCAGATCCTCGATGCCCTTCCCCTGCCAGTCGTAGTACACCTTCTTTCCATCGGGATCGGTCGGGTCGGCCGGACACTTCACCACGTTGGCGATCGTCGCGTCGAACAGGGTCTTGAAGCCCTCGTGATTGGTGCGGTACCAGTCGTCGATCCTGTCGAGGAAATCTTTGAGGGGCTTCGGGTACTCGTCGTTGTCCGGCATGACTCTCCCTTTCGCATCCGCCGCGGAGGCGTCCCCTTTCGGATCGCCTCTCCGGTCTCGGCGTCCACGAGTATGGTTGCGCCCCGGTCCACGGCCGGCCGGACACGCATGGGCTTCACCGGTCCGTGAATCCCCTTGCCGGTATGAGGAATTACCCCTCCCGCAATCGATCGGAAAAGCCGAAACGTTCTTCCGGCCGCCTCGACCGGCCCCCGTCAGCCGACCGGCCGAAGCCGCCGGCCACGGCCGCGGGGCGCTCCCGCTCCAACGGCGGACGGCCGGATGGCGCATCGGAACGTCCCGGCGTCCCGCGGTCGCGGCCGGCGGGATCGTTGCTCTGGCGGGGTGATCCGCCACCGCCGTGCGCACGTTGGGGCCCGTCGGGCGCCCGCCGTGCCGTAGGCATGACCCGTGTCCCGGGCCCGCCCCCGTCACCCGCGGAGCCGGGCCCCTCCCCTCCCCCGTCGTGAAGGAGTCGCCATGCCCGCCACGCCCGCCATGTCCCAGGAACCGGGCACCGTCACAGGGTCGTCGGACGCCGCGGCGTTCGGCAAGAGGACACAGGTGAGCACCGACCCGAACGACTGGGTCCCCGTCCTCAAGGCGGGCTTCGTCTGCACCGTCGCCCACCTCGAGATCAGCACCCCGGGCGACCAGCTGGTGATCAAACCGAGGTGCGTCCCCATGGTCTACGCCTACCACGAGGAAGGCGGCCGGAGGCTCCTCTACCTGCACGGGTCCATCTACTACCCGACCGGGATCCCGGTCTCGCTGAAGCACCTGTGGAGCGAGGACGGCGTGTCCGTCTCCCTGGCCGTCACCCTCGTCGACGGCCTCGTCGTCGGACGCGCGGCCATCAGCACCTCGCTCAACTACCGCTCCGTCGTCGTCAACGGCGTCGCCAGGAAGGTCGACCCCTCCGGGCGTGCGAAGGCCTTCGAAGCGCTCAGCGACCAGATCATCCCCGGTCGATGGGGTGAGCTGCGCCCCATCGACGACAAGGACCTGAACACGGACGGGCAGCACATGCCCACCACCGGGGTCCTCTCCGTCGACCTCGGCGAGGAGGGAACGACGGTCCACGCCAAACTGGCGACCCACCCCGAGGGGTCCGAACACGAGACCGACCGGGACCGGAAGTACCCCCACGCCTGGGGCGGCGTCCTCGCCGTACGCCAGACCTACGGCGAGCCCGTCCCCGACCAGTACGCCCAGGGCGTCCCCGTCCCCAAGTCCGTCCAGGACCTCGTCAAGAGCCACCGGGCCACGTAGGACACGGCACCGCAGGCCCGGACCGTGCG
>NZ_JBHVEU010000622.1:0-4036 GCF_042802075.1 Kitasatospora sp. NPDC057518 | reverse complement strand
TCCCTGCACCAGGAGCGAGGTGTGGAGCAGTTCCACCGCCCCCAGGCCCCCCTCAGACCACATGAACGACTCTCGACTTACGAAAGAGGGCTTGACGACCAGTGCTTGACGTCAACTTCTTCGACGAGCTCCGCATCGGCCTGGCCACCGCCGACGACATCCGCCAGTGGTCGCACGGCGAGGTCAAGAAGCCGGAGACCATCAACTACCGCACCCTGAAGCCGGAAAAGGACGGGCTCTTCTGCGAGAAGATCTTCGGCCCCACCCGGGACTGGGAGTGCTACTGCGGTAAGTACAAGCGCGTCCGCTTCAAGGGCATCATCTGCGAGCGCTGCGGCGTCGAGGTGACCCGCGCCAAGGTGCGCCGTGAGCGGATGGGCCACATCGAGCTGGCCGCCCCGGTCACCCACATCTGGTACTTCAAGGGCGTGCCGTCCCGCCTGGGCTACCTGCTGGACCTGGCGCCGAAGGACCTCGAGAAGGTCATCTACTTCGCCGCCTACATGATCACCTGGGTCGACGACGAGCGCCGCCAGCGCGACCTGCCGTCCCTGGAGGCGCACGTCTCGGTCGAGCGCCAGCAGATCGAGAACCGCCGCGACTCCGACCTCGAGGCCCGCGCCAAGAAGGCCGAGACCGACCTGGCCGAGCTGGAGGCCGAGGGCGCCAAGGCCGACGTGCGCCGCAAGGTGCGCGAGGGCGCCGAGCGCGAGATGAAGCAGCTGCGCGACCGCGCGCAGCGCGAGCTCGACCGCCTCGACGAGGTGTGGGCCCGCTTCAAGAACCTCAAGGTCCAGGACCTCGAGGGCGACGAGCTGCTCTACCGCGAGCTGCGCGACCGCTTCGGCACCTACTTCTCCGGCTCGATGGGCGCGGCGGCCCTCAAGGACCGCCTCGAGACCTTCGACCTGGCGGAGGAGTCCGAGCGCCTGCGCGAGATCATCCGCACCGGCAAGGGCCAGAAGAAGACCCGTGCGCTCAAGCGCCTCAAGGTCGTCTCCGCGTTCCTTCAGACCACCAACAAGCCCAACGGCATGGTGCTGGACTGCGTCCCGGTCATCCCGCCGGACCTGCGTCCGATGGTGCAGCTGGACGGTGGCCGCTTCGCGACCTCCGACCTGAACGACCTGTACCGCCGCGTCATCAACCGCAACAACCGCCTGAAGCGCCTGCTCGACCTCGGTGCCCCCGAGATCATCGTGAACAACGAGAAGCGCATGCTCCAGGAGGCCGTCGACGCGCTGTTCGACAACGGCCGCCGCGGCCGTCCGGTCACCGGCCCGGGCAACCGCCCGCTGAAGTCCCTCAGCGACATGCTGAAGGGCAAGCAGGGTCGTTTCCGTCAGAACCTCCTCGGCAAGCGAGTCGACTACTCGGCCCGTTCGGTCATCGTCGTCGGCCCGCAGCTCAAGCTGCACCAGTGCGGTCTGCCGAAGGCCATGGCGCTGGAGCTCTTCAAGCCGTTCGTGATGAAGCGCCTGGTGGACCTGAACCACGCGCAGAACATCAAGTCGGCCAAGCGCATGGTCGAGCGCGCCCGTCCGGTCGTGTGGGACGTCCTCGAAGAGGTCATCGCCGAGCACCCGGTCCTGCTGAACCGTGCGCCCACCCTGCACCGCCTCGGCATCCAGGCCTTCGAGCCGCAGCTGGTCGAGGGCAAGGCCATCCAGATCCACCCGCTCGTCTGCACCGCGTTCAACGCGGACTTCGACGGTGACCAGATGGCCGTCCACCTGCCGCTCTCCGCGGAGGCGCAGGCCGAGGCCCGCATCCTGATGCTGTCCTCGAACAACATCCTGAAGCCGGCCGACGGTCGCCCCGTCACCATGCCGACCCAGGACATGGTGCTCGGTCTGTTCTTCCTGACCTCGGACCGCGACAACGTGAAGGGCGCCGGGCGCACCTTCTCGTCGACCGCCGAGGCGATCATGGCCTTCGACGCCCGCGACCTGGACGTCCAGGCCCCGATCGAGCTGCGCCTGCCGGCCGGCACCGTCCCGCCGCGCGGCTGGACCCCGCCGGTGGACGAGGAGGGCCAGTCCGGCTGGTTCGACGGCGAGCCGTTCCGCCTGACCACCACCCTGGGCCGCGCGCTCTTCAACGAGCTGCTGCCCGAGGACTACCCGTTCGTCGACTACGAGGTGGGCAAGAAGCAGCTCTCCGCGATCGTCAACGACCTGGCGGAGCGCTACCCCAAGGTCGTCGTCGCGGCGACGCTGGACAACCTGAAGGCGGCCGGCTTCCACTGGTCGACCCGCTCGGGCGTCACCGTCTCGATCTCGGACGTCGTCGTCCCGCCGAACAAGCCCCAGATCCTGGAGGGCTACGAGGCGAAGGCGGAGAAGGTCCAGCGTCAGTACGAGCGCGGCCTGATCACCAACGACGAGCGCAAGCAGGAGCTCATCGGCATCTGGACCCAGGCGACCAACGAGGTCGCCGAGGCCATGAACGAGAACTTCCCGAAGACGAACCCCATCTTCATGATGGTCGACTCGGGTGCTCGTGGAAACATGATGCAGATGCGCCAGATCGCCGGTATGCGTGGTCTGGTGTCGAACGCCAAGAACGAGACCATCCCGCGACCCATCAAGGCGTCGTTCCGTGAGGGTCTGTCCGTGCTGGAGTACTTCATCTCCACCCACGGTGCCCGTAAGGGTCTGGCCGACACCGCCCTCCGTACCGCCGACTCCGGCTACCTCACCCGTCGTCTGGTCGACGTCTCCCAGGACGTCATCATTCGCGAGGAGGACTGCGGCACCGAGCGCGGCCTGAAGCTGGCGATCGGCTCCGTGGGCCCGGACGGCGTGCTGCGCAAGGCCGACGACGTCGAGACCAGCGTCTACGCCCGCATGCTGGCCGAGGACATCACGGTGGACGGCAAGCTCCTCGCCACCGCCAACACGGACCTCGGCGACGTCCTGATCGACGAGCTGATCCGCCACGGCATCGGCGAGGTCAAGACCCGCTCGATCCTGACCTGTGAGTCGGCCGTCGGCACCTGCGCCATGTGCTACGGGCGCTCGCTGGCCACCGGCAAGCTGGTCGACATCGGTGAGGCGGTCGGCATCATCGCCGCCCAGTCCATCGGTGAGCCCGGTACCCAGCTGACCATGCGTACCTTCCACACCGGTGGTGTGGCCGGTGACGACATCACCCAGGGTCTGCCGCGTGTCGTCGAGCTCTTCGAGGCCCGTACCCCCAAGGGTGTGGCCCCGATCTCGGAGGCGCAGGGCCGGGTCCGCATCGAGGACACCGAGAAGACCCGCAAGCTGGTCGTCACCCCGGACGACGGCAGCGACGAGATCGCCTACCCGGTCTCGAAGCGCGTGAAGCTGCTGGTCAGCGAGGGCGAGGCGGTCGAGGTCGGCCAGAAGCTGACCATGGGTGCCACCAACCCGCACGACGTCCTGCGCATCATGGGCCAGCGTGCCGTCCAGGTCCACCTGGTCGCCGAGGTCCAGAAGGTCTACAACTCGCAGGGTGTGTCGATCCACGACAAGCACATCGAGATCATCATCCGGCAGATGCTCCGCCGCGTGACGATCATCGAGTCGGGCGACGCCGAGCTGCTGCCCGGCGAGCTGGTCGAGCGCGGTCGCTTCGAGCAGGAGAACCGCCGCGTCGTCGCCGAGGGCGGTCACCCCGCCTCCGGCCGTCCGCAGCTGATGGGTATCACCAAGGCCTCGCTGGCCACCGAGTCCTGGCTGTCGGCCGCCTCCTTCCAGGAGACGACCCGGGTCCTCACCGACGCGGCGATCCACGCCAAGTCGGACCCGCTGCTGGGCCTCAAGGAGAACGTCATCCTCGGTAAGCTCATCCCGGCCGGTACGGGTCTGCCCCGCTACCGCAACATCCGGGTCGAGCCGACCGAGGAGGCCAAGGCCGCGATGTACTCGGCCGTCGGCTACGACGACTACGACCTGTCGCCCTTCGGCGCCGGCTCCGGCCAGGCGGTCCCGCTGGACGACTACGACTACGGCCCGTACACCGGCTGAGTCGCGCGTCACTGACGCAGGGCGGTCACCCCTCACGCGGC
>NZ_JBHVEU010000621.1:0-4044 GCF_042802075.1 Kitasatospora sp. NPDC057518 | reverse complement strand
GATGCGACACCGACCGGGACGGCCCGGCCCACGACCCGGACAACCGGCCGGTTCAGCCGGCCCGGCTGAACCGGGCCGCCGCCTCCGGCCCGGCGGCCGCACCGGCGGCCACACCGGCGGGCTCGCGATCCGCCGCACGCTCCGACCCGCGCTCCAACCCGCGCTCGGACACACGCTCGGGACCGGCGAGCAGGATGGAGCGCTGGAGCCGCCGCAGTCCGACCGAGGGCTCCATGCCCAACTCCCGTACCAGGGTGTTCCGCAGGCGCTGGTAGGCCTCCAACGCCTCGCCCCGGCGGCCGGAGCGGTGCAGCGCGACCATGTACTGGCCGTGCAGGCTCTCGTGGGTGCGGTAGCGGTCGACCAGGACGGTGAGTTCGGCGAGCAGCACCCGGTGCCGGCCGAGGCGCAGGTCGGCCTCGATCCGCTGGTCCAGCGCGCAGAGCCGGGTCTCCTCCAACCGCCGGGCCTCGACGGCGAGTTGGCCGCCGACCGGGACGTCCGCGAAGGCCGGCCCGCGCCACAGCGCGAGCGCCTCGCCGAGCAGCCGGGCCGCCCCCGGGTAGTCCTCGCCGTCCATCGCCCGGTAGCCGGTGCCGGCCAGGCGCTCGAACTCCCGGAGGTCCGTCAGTCCGCCGCCGCTGTTGAGCATGTAGCCGCCCGGCGAGGTCACCAGGACGTCCTTGGCGCAGGACACCCCCCGCGCCGTACCGGCCGTCGCGAGCGCCCGGTCGATGAGGTCGCGCAGCTGGAGCACGTACGTCTGCACGGTGGTGCGCGCACTGCGCGGCGGACGGCCGGACCACAGCTCGTCGGCCAGCACCCCGGCCGACACCACCTGGTCCGCCCGCAGCGCCAGCAGTCCCAGCACCTGCCGCGGCTTCGGCGCCGACGGCACCACCGATATCCCGCACACCCGGACGTCCAGCGCCCCGAGCACCCGAATTTCCACGATGACCACCCCAATCACACGGAACGCCGCAGCCTCCACGGCCACGGCCGGCACCCGGGTCGACACCCTGGGTCAACTGCTACCAGTGAAAAACAGGACGCGCGGTTTGTCAATACAAAACCGAACGTGCTGTTTGTTTTGCGCGGACGTTGCGGCCCGCCACCCTCGGCAGTGCCACCGCCGCACCGCGTGACCGGGCCCGGGCAAACCAAAGGCGGCGCCGGACCCCCGTGGTCCCGTCGCCGCCGATTCGCCCGCCCCCGCCGCCCTCGCCCACCCGGATTCCCGCAGGTGGGTCGGGCGGTGAGCCGCCGTCAGCCCACCCCGACCTCCGTCTGCACCTCGGCGCGCACGGCGCCGCCCGCACCGTCCGGACCGCCGTCCGGACCGCCGTCGATGTCGCCGCCCTCCGGGTCGCCCTCCGCCGCCGCACGGGCCGCTGCGGCCTCGGCCACCACCTGGGCACCGCGGTTCGGCCCCATCTGCAGCGAGCCGAGCACGCCCGGCACCGCGATGCTCGGCATCAGGTGCTGGTACAGCGCGGACACCCGCAGCTCCAGGTCGGCCCGGCCGCAGAGCTTCTGGGACTGGATCTGCACCCCCGTCCACGCGGCGACGAGCAGCCACGCGGTGTCCGCCGGCACGACGTGCGGGAGCAGCTCGCCGCGCTCGCCGGCCGCGACCAGCAGCGCCTCGAACCGGCTGATCCAGCCGGGGATGGCGCCGCCGCCCAGATCGTCGAAGAGGTCCTGCCCGAGCGACAGCCGGGCACCCGCGCTGAGCAGCGGGTCGCGCGGCATCAGGTACGCCACCACCATCCCGGTGTCCACGAACTCCTGGAGCTTGCAGCTCCGTTCGGGAACTCCGTCCTGGACGAACTGCTCCTCCACCACGCCCTGCGCCAGATCGCGCTTCGAGGCGAAATGGAAATACACCGCACCGCGCGTCACACCGGCCCGGGAGACCACCTCGCCGATGGTCGCGCCCTCGTACCCGAACTCGTCGAAGACCGAGGCCGCCGCCTCCAGGATCAGCCGACGTGTCCGGAGCGCCCGTTCCTGCCGTACCACCGAAACCACCCCGCCCTGAGCTCCCGGAAAACAAAACCAAACACCCCGTATCTTAGCTTCGCCCCACCCACGACCGACAAGACGATGCCGAGGAATCCCGCCAACCACTCCCCCTCCCCACACCCCGTCAGGCCCCACCGCCCCGTGGGTGACCGCACGCCTCGGCCGCCCCGGTGGATCGGCCTCCGGCGCACCGCCTCCCGCACCCGAAAAACCGAACGAACGGTTTCTTCCAGGCGTTCGCCTCCGTACCAACATTCGCTCCCATCCGTACGTGACCTCCGAGCCGGGCCGGTCGTTGCACCGGATCTGCGGGATTCCTCGACGGAAGCGGGTGCGGATGGGCCTCAGGCTGGGCGTGGTGGTACTGACGATGGGCGACCGGCCCCGGGAGTTGGGCGCGCTCCTCGACTCGGTGGCAGCCCAGGAGGGCGAGGCCGCCCGGGTCGTGGTGATCGGGCAGGGCGTGCGGCTGCCGCCGCTCCCGGACTGGGTGGACGCGGTGGAACTGCCGGAGAACCTCGGCATCCCCGGCGGCCGCAACCTCGGCGCCCGGCGGCTGCGCGAACTCGGCGGTGTGGACGTGGTGGTGAACCTGGACGACGACGGCCTGCTCCCCCGCACCGACACCTTCCGGCTGGTCCGGGAGGCCTTCGAGCGGGAGCGGCTCCTCGGCGTCGTCGGCTTCCGGGTCGCCGACGGGACGGGGCACACCCAGCGCCGCCACGTCCCGCGCCCGGGCCCCTCCGGCGCCCTGCGTTCCGGCGAGGTGACCACCTTCCTGGGCGGCGGCCACGCGATCCGGATGAGCGCCATCGACCGGGTCGGCGGCTTCCCCTCGCGGTTCTTCTACGCCCACGAGGAGACGGACTTCGCCTGGCGCGTCCTCGACGCCGGCTGGTCGATCCGCTACCGGGCCGACCTCCTGCTCCAACACCCCCGGACCGAGCCCGCCCGGCACGCCGCCTACTACCGGCTGACGGCCCGCAACCGCGTCTGGCCGGCCAAACGCCGACTGCCCGCCGTCCTGGTCCCGCCGTACCTCGCCTCCTGGTCGGTCTACACCCTCTCCCGCCGCCCGCCCGCCGCCGGACTGCGCGCCTGGTACTCCGGCTTCCTGGAGGGCGTCCGCACCCCGTGCCCACCCCGCCGCCCGATGCGCTGGGCCACGGTCTGGCGGATGACCCGGCTGGGGCGGCCCCCGGTGTTCTGACACCCGGGCGCGGGGGCCCGCTGTGGGCCCTGCTCTTGTAGCACCCCCTACCAGTCGCTACGCTCGCCGGTATGAAGCAGTTGAACGTCCGACTGGACGACACCGTGCACGAGGCCCTGGAGCAGCGCGCGGAGGCCGCCGGGATGAGCCTGCCGGACTACGCACGCAAGGTGCTGGCCGAGGAGGCGGACGAGCGGAGGGAACGGTTCCTGACCGCCGCGGCGCACTTCGCCCAGACCTGGGGGCCCGCCTTCGAGGAGGAGTTCGGGCCTTATCCCCTGAGCACCCGCGCCGCCGAGGCGGACGCCGCGTGATCCTCCGGATCGACCGGGCCTGGCTGCTCGACATCGCCCACCAGTTCCTGCCGAGCGACCCGGACGTCACCGACTACGGCACCCTCGCCGCCGCCGTCGCCCGGCACGCCGACACCGTCATGGAGGTACCGGTGTACGGGGCCGCGCACCAGCGCGCGGCAGCCCTGATGCACCAGCTGATCCGCGTCCCGGCGCTGGACTCCGCCAACGAGCACTTCGCCGCCGTGGTCGCCGCCTCCTACCTCAGCGCCTCCGGCGTCATCGTCACCGCCGAGCCCAAGCAGGCCGTCGAGCTGGCCGCCCGAATCCGGGCCGGCGACGCCGACGTCCGGGAGACCGCGGCCGCGATCCGTACCTGGTACCGCTGAGCGTTCCGGTGCAGCGCGAGAAGTCGGCCGATCCGACTTCTCGCGCGCCCGCACCGCCGGTCTCTTATACACAAATACCAGCCCACCAGACAGTTTGACATCGCGTATTCCGTGTTGTGCTTGTAAA
>NZ_JBHVEU010000620.1:0-4068 GCF_042802075.1 Kitasatospora sp. NPDC057518 | reverse complement strand
GCTTTTGGTCGTTCGGCCCTCTACCCCGAGTAGGTCTAGACCACAAGTGACAGACCGTGTGACGGTCGTCACCCGGCCCCCTCCGGAGCCGGCCTCGTGGAGCCCTCTCCGGAACCCTGTTAATTTAATATGTAAAATTGTACAGCTATTCACTGTAAATCCCCCCCACCCCACGCGCATCAAATCGTTATCCGGAGTTCAACATTCCGACCACTCGGCCGACGCCCGAACACCCTCGGGCGGGCACGACAAAGGGGCCGCTTACCGGACCCGGCGGAGTCCGGTAAGCGGCCCCTTTAAAAGAGCCTTCGGCCTATCAGGCCTCAGTACGCTGGGCGGGAATCCCAGCCAGCAGAGCGCGCACCTCCGCCTCACGGTAACGGCGGTGACCACCGAGCGTGCGAATCGACGTCAGCTTGCCTGCCTTGGCCCAGCGGGTGACCGTCTTCGGGTCCACGCGGAACATGGTGGCAACCTCTGCCGGCGTCAGCAGCGGCTCAGCATCAGGGGTACGAGCGGTCATGAGCGGCCTCCTCGGGAGAACCGAACCAGGGCGGTTCTATCCTTCAAATTCTGCACCTTGGCCCGCGATGCCCGAAATGGCATAGACGGGCCGAGTCGGTTATAGGACGAACGGCTTGTCCTGGTGTCTACAACTACACCATCCGTCCAGCCCTATCGACCAAACCGCCAAAATTGACCCCTCACGGGTTCAAGGCCGACGGATGGCGATGGACCACCCCATAGCGGACAGTCACATAGTGATGACATCCGGTTACGAGGGGACCAGACCCTCCGTTTCCCCGCAAAGCACGCATCGACTCCAGAACCACCCAAAAGTGGGCACGCTCACGTGAAGTTGGGCTGGTTGTCCCATTTTTGCACATAGGGGTAAGTTCGCGTCAACGGTGAGTAGTGTCACGTTCGGCAGCTATTGACCCGAACCGGGACCTTGGTCATCCGATGTGCAGCCCTTAGGACTCTTACAGTCATACACGCGCGGTCGGACGTCAGTTCGCGTGCCGCAGCGCCAGCACCCGGCGCCACCGCACCGTCAGCTCCCCGTGGACCCGCAGCGCCTCCGCGGTGTCCCCGGCCCGCAGCGCCCGCAGCCCCTCCTCCAGCTCCCCCGCCGAACGGTCCGCCAGGAGCCGCTCCGGGCCCAGCAGATGCACCAGGCCCCCGTAGTCCAGCTCCACCAGCGAGCGCGGGTGGAACTCCTCCAGCCAGCGCCCGACCCGCTCCGCGCCCCGCACCAGGTCCCCGTCCGGCGCCGCCTCGCGCAGCGCCCGGAAGGCCCGCGCCACCCGTCGGCGCGCCTGCGCCATCGGCACCAGGTAGAACAGCGCCGCCGGCCGGCCGCCCCGCTCCCCTCCCCCGCCCGGGCCGTCCACCGGCCCCTCCTCGCCCGGCCCCTCCCCGCCCGGCACGAAGCAGCGGTCCTCGTCCCCGAACGGCAGGAACCAGTGCACCGGCACCTCCCACCGGCTGGTCAGGATCCACGGCCGGGCGTCCGGGTGCTCGGCCCGCCAGCGCTCCCGGTCCGCCTCGGCGGCCGCCCGGGTCACCGGCGGCAGCGCGGTGTCCAGCAGCGCCACCGGCGCCCCGGCCCGCAGCTCCTCCAGGGCCTGCCAGCTGCGCAGCCTGGTCGCCCACGGGCAGACGTACAGGACGCCGTCCACCAGCCGCAGGTACGCCCGCCCGCTCTCCCGCTCGGGCAGTGCCCGGGGCGTGCGGGCGGCCAGCCCGGCGAGCGCCTCCCGCTGCTCCTCCAGCACCGCCGCCGCCACCGGCTGGGCCGGCTCCGCGGCGTCCGGCCCGTGCTCCGCCGCCCAGGCCTGCCAGCGGGCCCGGTCGGGCTCCGGGTGGGCGGCCAGCGGCTCGTAGACCCGCAGGTGGGCCGCGTAGGGCGGCTGTACGGAGGTACGTACGACGGTCACGTCCTGCATGGTCGCACGCGCCGCGCGGCCCCGGGAGAGCGCGCCCCCGCACCGTTCGCGCCCGCACTCCGCACCGCCGTCCGTCTCACCCCTCGGACGTCCGGCCCCGGCTCGGGCAAGACGCCGGACCGGCGGCGCGCCCCCGACTACGCTTCGCCCTAGGCGCCCGCACCACAGCAGCGGGCCTTCAATACTGGAGTCACCACAGTGACCGACGTACAGACCCCCGCCACGCACCCCGCACCCGGCGTGCTCAGCAGGATCTTCCGTACCGAGCAGGACGGCGCCCCCGGCGACGGTCACGAGCAGGTCGTCCTCTGCCACGACCGCAGCTCGGGTCTGAAGGCGATCATCGCCATCCACTCGACCGCCCTGGGCCCGGCCCTCGGCGGCACCCGCTTCTTCCCGTACGCCTCCGAGGAGGCGGCGCTGGAGGACGCGCTGAACCTGTCCCGCGGGATGTCCTACAAGAACGCGCTGGCCGGGCTGGACCTCGGCGGCGGCAAGGCCGTCATCATCGGCGACCCGAACAAGGACAAGAACGAGGCGATGCTCCGGGCCTACGGCCGCTTCGTCGAGTCCCTGCGCGGCCGCTACATCACCGCCTGCGACGTGGGCACCTACGTCCAGGACATGGACGTCATCGCCCGCGAGACCGAGTTCGTGACCGGCCGCTCGCCCGAGCACGGCGGCGCCGGCGACTCGTCCATCCTGACCGCCTTCGGCGTCTTCCAGGGCATGCGCGCCACCGCCCAGGCCCGCTGGGGCCAGCCGACCCTGCGCGGCAAGCGGGTCGGCGTCGCGGGCGTCGGCAAGGTCGGCCACTACCTGGTCGGCCACCTGGTCGCGGACGGCGCCACGGTCGTCGTCACCGACCCCTTCGAGGCCGCCGTCAACCGCGTGCGCGCGGCCCACCCCGAGGTCGAGGTGGTCGCCGACACCGCCGCCCTGCTCCAGGCGAAGCTGGACGTCTACGCCCCCTGCGCCCTCGGCGGCGCGCTGACCGACGACGTCGTCGCGGCGCTGGGCGGCTTCGGCACCTCGATCGTCTGCGGCGCGGCCAACAACCAGCTGTCCCACCCGGGCGTCGAGAAGGACCTCGCCGACCGCGGCATCCTCTACGCCCCGGACTACCTGGTGAACTCCGGCGGCGTCATCCAGGTCGCCGACGAGATCGACGGCTTCAACTTCGAGCGGGCCAAGAACAAGGCCACGAAGATCTTCGACACCACCCTGGAGATCTTCACCCGGGCGACGGCCGACGGCGTCCCGCCGGCGGTCGCGGCCGACCGCCTGGCCGAGAAGCGGATGCGCGAGATCAGCGCCCTGCGCACGGTGCTGCTGCCCGGCGCCCGCCGCGGCTGACGGGTCACCAGCCGACCCCGTGGCGCGCGGGGGGCCGTCCCAGTGGCCCCCCGCGCATCACGATGTGGAACCGGATTCTCACTTCTCCGGCCGAACGGGTGATCCGAAGCCCCCCTAGGGGGGATAATCAGTCCTGGAACGACGGACCCAAGACACCTCTGGACAGCGCGCAAAACGCCGCAAAACCTCCCTTGACCTGGGAAGACCTGGTCGCGGGTGCGGTCGGTGCGCGCCACGTCACACTGACGACGTACCGTCCAGCGGCGGAAACAGGTACCGTTAATGCTCCAAGGGACGGTCCTCCCATTCGGGCAGGCCGGTCCTGATCATGAACACGTGTCAGACTCGGGGCCGTGAGCCCCATCGTTGAGGGGGTCGACCCATGGGGCGCGGCCGGGCCAAGGCCAAGCAGACGAAGGTCGCCCGCGAGCTGAAGTACAACAGCGGCGGGTTCGACGCTAACCGTCTGTCCAACGAGCTGGGCGTATCGCCGTCCACCGCTTCGATCGAGCCGGAGCCGATCGAGGAGGAGGAGGACGACGACCCGTACGCGGAGTACGCCGCCCGCTACGCCGACCTCGACGACGACGGCGACACCGAGCCGGGCACCGGGCCGTCGCAGGCCTCCCGCCGCTCGTAACAAGCAGTCCCGCCGGACCGGTCCGGGCGCCCTGGGCGCCGGGCCGGTCTTCGGCGTTCCCGCGTACGGCGGTCGCCGCGCGGGCCGGTCCTGACGACGGAAGGGCCCCTCCGGAGCTCCGGC
>NZ_JBHVEU010000619.1:0-4085 GCF_042802075.1 Kitasatospora sp. NPDC057518 | reverse complement strand
GGAGCGGAACCGGTCAGAAGACGTCGAAGTAGTCCCCGATCCACAGCCCCCGGCCGGCGTCCACCGTCCGCAGGTCCGAGGCGCGGTAGTCGGCGAGCCGGATGCAGCGGAAGTCGAAGCTCACCCGGGTCGAGTCGGTGTCGTTCACCTTGTTCCCGTGGTTCCAGCCGACCGCGTCGAAGACCAGCAGCTGCCCCACGTCGAGTTCGGTCGCCGCGTAGTCCTCCGACCCCTGTTCCCGCTCGACCCACACGGAGTTGGTCCCCCAGGCCCGGGTCAGCGGCAGCCAGAAGTTCACCTCGCCGTCGGCGTGGTGGTAGTCGCCGTCCTTGTGGAACTCGCCGACCGCGACATTTCCCGGGAAATGGATCCGGAAGGTGGGAACGCGCTGGAAGCAGAACTCGTCGGTGCCGAGCACGTCCGGCACGAAGGATTTCACGAAGCCGCGGTACAGGTCCCGGAGCCTGGGCTCGAACTCCCGGTAGAAGGCGGCGTGGAACTCCGTGGACTGGTCGGTCCGCCAGGTGAGCAGCTCCATCGGGGCGTCCGGCCGCAACGCGCTCAGGTCCTCGGTCCGGTAGATCGACCGCACCGCCGCGGCGAAGTCGAACACGGCCGGATCGTACTCGTAGGTCTTCGGCTGCATGCTCTCCCACACTCCCCGAATTCTCCTGGCGGATGGCGGACAATGCCTCCTGTTCGAGAAGCTAGCGCAGCGGCCCTTCTCCACCAAGACGTTCCGAACGGCAAGAGCACGACGGGAGAAAGCGGTCCGGAAAGAGTTCGGGTGCCCGGCGCCGGACTATTCCGGCCCCGCCGCTTCCACCACCGGCACCACCTCCTCCCGCAGCCGCCGGGCCGAGGCCGCCACCGATCCGGCGGCGGCCTCCCGGGTGTCGCCGACACCGACCATCAGCCCCACCAGCTGCGCCTCCAGCAGGCGGTCGGCGTCGCAGGGCTCGATCAGGTAGCCGCCGAGCTCCAGGACGACCAGGCCGTGCACCGCCGACCACATCTGGTGCGCCACCAGTTCCGGGTCCGCCGGGCGGAACCGGCCCGCCCCGACGCACCGGGCCGCGCACTCGGTCACACCGGCCAGCGTGTAGCGGCCGTACTGGCGGTCCTCCTCGTCGAGCGAGAACCCGGCCAGCGAGGAACCGCCGAACATCACCGCGTACAGGTGGGGGTTGGCCAGCGCGTTGCACCGGTACGCGCGGCCCAGCAGCGCGAGGTCGCACACCGGGTCGTCACTGGGCCGCACCTGGGTGAAGTGCTGCTGGAGCCGGGCGAACCCCTCGTGGACGATGGCCCGCGCCAGCCCGCGCATTCCGTTGAAGTGGGTGTACAGGGCCATCGTCGAGGTGCCGACCTCGCTCGCGATGCGGCGGGTGGACAGTGCCTGCGGCCCCTCCTCCGCCAGCAGCCGGGCGGCGATGGTCACCAGCCCCGGGCGGGCACGGGGATCCGAGCGACGCGGACTCATGTCCCCAGTCAACCAAAACGCCGTGGTGCCGGAACCGGTCGCGGGTCCACAACTCCCGATCCCAGCACACTGCGAGAAGCGGCCCTCAGGACGCCCGGCGTAGCTTCCCAGTCACCCGGCGCGACCGCCGCCCCCGACCGAAAGGCCGCCCCGTGTTCTCCAGACCCCTCGGCGCCGCGATGCTCCTGTACGCGGGCAGTGCGATCGTGCTGGTCTCCTCCGCACTGGCCTTCCACCACGCCTTCGCCATGGACCCCGCGATGCCGATGCCGATGCCGATGCCGATGGAGATGGCGCACGCCCCGGCCGACGCCGGACGGAAGCTCGACGGCATGCCGCTGGCGGAGATGCCGGAGATGTTCACCGCCTTCGCCGGACTGCTGCTCGTGGTGGCCGGCGCCGCCCTGCGCGGACGGCCGCGCTCGGCCCCGACCGAACTCCGTGGCGGCCGGCGCGGCCGGCTGCTGGTCGCCGTCATCGGTACGGCCGCCCTGACCGTCGACATCAGCAAGACCTCCACGCTGGGCTTCGTCATCCCCGGCATGCGGGCCGACTACGGCCTCGACCCCCGGACGGCCTCCCTGCTGGCGGTCTGCGGACTGACCGGGACGGCGGCCGGGGCGCTGCTGTTCGGTGTGCTCACCGACCGGATCGGGCGCCGCAGCTCCTACCTGATCGCCACCCTCGGCTTCACCGCCACCAGCATGTGCGGCTCGATGCCCTCCTTCCGCGGGAACCTGCTGATGTGCGGGCTGATGGGCCTGGCGGTCGGCGGCCTCGCCCCGCTGCTGATCACCCTGCTCACCGAGGCGGTCGGCGGGCGGGTCCGCGGCTCGGTGGTGGTGGCGCTCTCCGTCGTCGCCACCGCCGTCGGCTACCTGATCGCCGCCGGCTCGGCCCTGTGGCTGGAGCCGGTGTTCGGCTGGCGGATCCTCTGGCTGATCGGCGCCCCCACCGGCGCCGTGCTGGCCGTGCTGACGCCCTTCGTTCCCGACTACGTGGCGCTCTCCGCCCCGGCGGCGCGGAGCGCACCGGTCCCGCGGCGGGACTCACGGTCCGCGCGGGCCCTCACCCACGGCCTCCAGCGGGCGTTCGCCACCCTGATCGGCCTGCTCACCTTCGGCCTCACCACCTGGGTGCCGAGCCTGGCCCGGATCGGCGGTGTGCCGGTGCGCACCGCGAACCTGATGCTGACCGTGGCGGCGGTGGTGATGGTCCCGTGCGCCCTGCTGCTGATGCTGGGCTACCGCCGCTTCGGCCCGACCAGCATGGCGGCGGGCCTGGCCACCGTCACCGCCGTGCTGCTGCTGGCGCTCACCGCCAGCGGCGCGGTGGCCCAGGTGGGCTGGATCTGCGCGGGCGCGCTGGTGGCGGCGCTGTTCTCGGTGAACTCGATGGCCGCGATCTTCCTGCCGATCGCGGCCGACCTGGCCGATCCGGAACGGCGCGGCCGGACCACCGGCTGGGTCTCCTTCTTCAACCGGCTGGGCGGCCTGTGCGGGCCGCTGCTGCTGGCGGGCCTGGTGTCCTCGGCCTCCGACGTCCTGCTGGCGGTCTCCGTGCTGGCGCTGCTGTGCGGCGCGGCCGCCTGGTACATCAGCCGCCGGAGCCGGCTCGCGGCCCCGGCGCTCGGCGCGGCGTCCGAGTGACGGGGCGCGGGTGACAGGGGCGCGGGTGACGGGGGCGAGGGTGCGGCCGGTGGCAGAGCACGGGCGGAGAAGCCCGCCGATCTCCGGGAGCAGATACTGGATTCGCCCAACTCGCCACGGTTCGAGGCGGATTGGGAGTGCGCCGGGCATCCGGCCGGGTTCCGCTCAACGGAAGGAAGAGGCATGGTCGACCGACAGGACGTGATCTCCGCGCTGGTGCTGGACGGCGAGGCCGTCGACGCGCTGGTGGCGAACCTGCCCGAAGCCGACTGGGCACGCCCCACGCCAGCCCCCGGCTGGACCGTCGCCCACCAGGTCGCCCATCTCACGGCCACCTTCAGGCTGGCCGGACTCGCGGCGGGCGACCCCGAGGCCTTCCGGGCGGTCGCCGCCGGCATCGGGCAGGACATGGACGGTGCGGTGCAGCAGGCCCTCAAGCCCTACCTGGCGAAGGCGCCGAAGCTCCTGCTGGAGAGCTGGCAGACCGAGCGCCGGGCCGCCGAGGAGGCCCTGGCGGCCGTTCCGGCGGACCGGCCGCTGCCGTGGCTGGTCCGCCCGCTGACGGCCCCCGTGCTCGCCGCCGCCGGCATGATGGAACTGTTCGGCCATGGCCAGGACATCGCCGACGCGCTCGGGGAGCGCCGCGAGCACACCGACCGGATCCGCTACCTGGTCGAGTTCGCCGTCCGCACCTGGGACTTCGGCTACCAGGCCCGCGGGCTCACGCCGCCGGAGACCCCGTTCCGTTTCGAGATCACCGCTCCGTCGGGCGCCCGGTGGGAGTTCGGCCCCGCCGACGCGGAGCAGCGCGTCAGCGGACCCGCCGTCGACTTCTGCCTGCTGGTGACCAGGCGCCGGCACCGCGACGACCTCGCCCTGACGGCCCGTGGCGAGGACGCCGAGGCCTGGCTCGACCTCGCCCAGGCCTACCGCGGCCCGGCCGGTCCGGGCCG
>NZ_JBHVEU010000618.1:0-4197 GCF_042802075.1 Kitasatospora sp. NPDC057518 | reverse complement strand
GGCGCGAGCGGGCCGGGGGCCCGGCCACCGGAGCCCCCGGGCTGCGGCGCGGCCGCGCCGTCGCACTGCTGCTGGACGACGGCCGGCTCGACTCCGAGGAGGCCGGCCGCCGGCTCCGGCTGGTGCTCTCCGTCGCCAACGCCCCGGCGGACGCGGCCGGTTGGGTCGAGGGCTTCCTGACCGGCGGCGGCGCCCTGCTGCTGCACGACCCGCGGCTGCTCGCCCTGCTGGACGAGTGGCTGACCGGGGTGGGCGACGAGGTCTTCACCGACGTCCTGCCGCTGCTGCGCCGCACCTTCGCCGCCCTGGAGGCGGGCGTGCGCACCACCATCGGCGGCCGGGTCGCGGCCGGCCCGCTCGACGAGCTCCCGGCCGTCCGGGCCGAGGCCGGCGAGCTGGACCGGGCCCGCGCCGACGCCGCCGTCCCCGTGGTGGCCCTGCTGCTCGGGATCCGTCCGACGATCCCCCGGCAGGCCGCCGGCCGGGACACCTGACCCCCGGCCCACGACCCCCGGCCCGCACACCCCACCCGTGACACCCGACACCCACGACACCCGACCCATGACGCCCGACCCGGCGAAGGAGGACGAGATGGCAGCGCCCACGACCGACGAACGGCTGCGCCGCTGGCGGCTGGTGCTCGGCGGTGAGGCCGACGGCACCGGCTGCACCCTGCGCGGCCGCGACGCCGCGATGGACGGCGCCCTCGGCGCGCTCTACCGCGGCGCCCCCGAGGAGGGCGCCCGGGCCGCCCGCGGCGGCCGCCGCAGTGCCGGGCTGGGCGGCTCGGCCCCGCAGGTGGCCCGCTGGCTGGGCGACATCCGCACGTACTTCCCGTCCACCGTCGTGCAGCTGATGCAGCAGGACGCGATCTCCCGGCTCGGCCTGGACCGGCTGCTGCTGGAGCCGGAGATGCTGGAGGCCGTCGAGCCGGACGTGCACCTGGTCGGCACCCTGCTGTCGCTCAAGCACGCGCTGCCCGAGACCACCCGGGAGACCGCCCGGGCGGTGGTCGGCAAGGTGGTCGCCGACCTGGAGCGCCGGCTCGCCGACCGCACCCGGGCCACCCTCGGCGGCGCCCTCGACCGCAGCGCCAAGGTCAACCGGCCCCGCCACCGCGACATCGACTGGGACCGCACCATCCGGGCCAACCTGAAGAACTACCTGCCCGAGCACGGCACCGTCGTCCCCGAGCGGCTGGTCGGCTACGCCCGCGCCCAGCGCGCCGTGAAGAAGGACGTCATCCTCTGCGTCGACCAGTCCGGCTCGATGGCGCCCTCGGTCGTCCACTCGGCGGTCTTCGGCGCGGTGCTCTCCTCGATGCGCACCCTGGACACCCGCCTGGTCGTCTTCGACACCTCGGTGGTCGACCTCACCGAGCAGCTCACCGACCCGGTCGACGTCCTGTTCGCCACCCAGCTCGGCGGCGGCACCGACATCAACCGCGCGCTCGCCTACTGCCAGTCGAGGATCACCCGGCCCTCCGAGACCGTCGTGGTGCTGATCAGCGACCTGTACGAGGGCGGCATCCGGGACGGCATGCTCAAGCGGGTCGCCGCGATGAAGGCGGCCGGCGTCCAGTTCATCGCCCTGCTGGCGCTCTCCGACGAGGGGGCCCCGGCGTACGACCACGCGCACGCCGCCGCCCTGGCCTCGCTCGGCGCCCCGGCCTTCGCCTGTACCCCGGACGCGTTCCCGGAGATCATGGCGGCGGCCATCGAGAAGCGCCCGATCCCGCGGGGCCTGATCAGGGGGGCCGACCAGGGGGCGTGAGGAATTCACCCGGACGCGCTAATCCGCGCGATCGGCGGACCGGCCGTCCACCCCGTCCCGCCGGGCTGTTTGTGACGGTTCTCACCCGGGGCGGACAGGCCCCGGGCGGAACTGCCCGGCCCTGCGGGGATAACCTGCCAGACGGACGTGACGCGCGTGTTGATTGACGTGAGCGCCCGTGGCTGTGTGGGCCGCAAGGCCGTACCTCTGCGTACCCGCACCGCCCCGACGACCCGCAGCGAAGATCCTGCCGTGGCACGCTCGTAGAGACACAATCCGCGACCACGAACAAGGACAAACACGTGGACCTGTTCGAGTACCAGGCGAGGGACCTCTTCGCCAAGCACGGTGTGCCCGTGCTTGACGGCGATGTCATCGAGACCGCCGCAGACGCTGCCGCCATCGCGGAGCGCTTCGGCGGCCGCGCCGTCGTCAAGGCTCAGGTGAAGGTGGGCGGCCGAGGCAAGGCCGGCGGCGTCAAGCTCGCCGCCGACCCGGCGGACGCCGTCGCCAAGGCCGAGCAGATCCTCGGCATGGACATCAAGGGCCACACCGTTCACAAGGTGATGCTGGCCCAGACCGCGGACATCAAGGACGAGTACTACGTCTCGTTCCTGCTGGACCGCACCAACCGCACCTTCCTGGCCATGGCCAGCGTCGAGGGCGGCGTGGAGATCGAGGTCGTCGCCGAGCAGAACCCCGAGGCGCTCGCCAAGATCCCGGTCGACGCCAACGAGGGCTGCACCCCGGAGAAGGCCGCCGAGATCGTCGCCGCGGCGAAGTTCCCGGCCGAGGTCGCCGACCAGGTCGCCGAGGTCCTGCAGAAGCTGTGGACCGTCTTCATCAAGGAGGACGCCCTCCTCGTCGAGGTCAACCCGCTGATCAAGTCCGGTGACGGCAAGATCATCGCGCTCGACGGCAAGGTCTCCCTGGACGAGAACGCCGAGTTCCGCCAGCCCGAGCACGAGGCCCTGGAGGACAAGGCCGCGGCCAACCCGCTGGAGGCCGCCGCCAAGGCCAAGGGCCTGAACTACGTCAAGCTCGACGGCCAGGTCGGCATCATCGGCAACGGCGCGGGCCTCGTCATGAGCACCCTCGACGTGGTCGCCTACGCCGGTGAGAACCACGGCGGCGTCAAGCCCGCCAACTTCCTCGACATCGGTGGCGGCGCGTCCGCCGAGGTGATGGCGAACGGCCTGGAGATCATCCTGGGCGACCCCGACGTCAAGTCGGTCTTCGTCAACGTCTTCGGCGGCATCACCGCGTGCGACGCGGTCGCCAACGGCATCGTGCAGGCCCTGGCGCTCCTGGAGAGCAAGGGCGAGAACGTCTCCAAGCCGCTGGTCGTCCGCCTGGACGGCAACAACGCGGAGCTGGGTCGCAAGATCCTCGACGACGCCAACCACCCGCTGGTGCAGCGCGTGGACACCATGGACGGCGCCGCTGACCGCGCCGCCGAGCTGGCCAACAAGTAAGGAAGGGGACTTAACACCATGGCTATCTTCCTTACCAAGGACAGCAAGGTCATCGTCCAGGGCATGACCGGCGCCGAGGGCATGAAGCACACCCGCCGCATGCTCGCCTCCGGCACCCAGATCGTCGGCGGCGTCAACCCGCGCAAGGCCGGTACCACGGTCGACGTCGACGGCACCGAGATCCCGGTCTTCGGCACCGTCGCCGAGGCCATGGAGAAGACCGGCGCCGACGTCACGGTCCTCTTCGTCCCGCCGGCCTTCACCAAGGCCGCCGCGATCGAGGCCATCGACGCCGAGATCGGCCTGGCCATCGTCATCACCGAGGGCGTCCCGGTGCACGACACCGCCGCCTTCTGGGCGCACGCCGGTGCCAAGGGCAACAAGACCCGCATCATCGGCCCGAACTGCCCGGGTCTGATCAGCCCCGGACAGTCGAACGCCGGCATCATCCCGGCCGACATCACCAGCTCCGGCAAGATCGGCCTGGTCTCGAAGTCCGGCACCCTGACCTACCAGCTCATGTACGAGCTGCGGGACATCGGCTTCACCTCGGCCGTGGGCATCGGTGGCGACCCGGTCATCGGCACCACCCACATCGACGCGCTCAAGGCCTTCCAGGAGGACCCGGAGACCGAGCTCATCGTCATGATCGGTGAGATCGGTGGCGACGCCGAGGAGCGTGCCGCGGCCTTCATCGCCGAGCACGTCACCAAGCCGGTCGTCGGCTACGTCGCCGGCTTCACCGCCCCCGAGGGCAAGACCATGGGCCACGCCGGCGCCATCGTCTCCGGCTCCTCGGGCACCGCCCAGGCGAAGAAGGAGGCCCTCGAGGCCGCCGGTGTCAAGGTCGGCAAGACGCCGTCCGAGACCGCCCGCCTGGCCCGCGAGATCATCGCCGCCCAGGGCTGATCCCGCCCCGCGCGTGACGAGCGCCCCCGCCCTCCCCGGG
>NZ_JBHVEU010000617.1:0-4207 GCF_042802075.1 Kitasatospora sp. NPDC057518 | reverse complement strand
GCCGGGGGGCGGGCCGGCCGCTGCTGCGGCCGGCCCAACCTCCGTCAGACCTCTTCGACGCTGCTGGGCTCGCGCCGGGACAGGTCGATGCCGAGCTCCTCGGCGGCGCGGAACACGTCCTCGTCGGAGTCCCGCATCTCGATGGACTGGCCGTCCGAGGACAGCACCTCCACGTTGAGGCAGAGCGACTGCATTTCCTTGATGAGGACCTTGAAGGACTCGGGAATGCCGGGCTCGGGGATGTTCTCGCCCTTGACGATGGCCTCGTAGACCTTGACGCGGCCGAGGACGTCGTCGGACTTGATGGTGAGCAGCTCCTGGAGCGCGTAGGCGGCGCCGTACGCCTCGAGGGCCCACACCTCCATCTCACCGAAGCGCTGACCACCGAACTGCGCCTTACCACCGAGCGGCTGCTGGGTGATCATCGAGTACGGACCGGTCGAGCGGGCGTGCAGCTTGTCGTCGACCAGGTGGTGCAGCTTGAGGATGTACATGTAGCCGACCGAGACCGGCATCGGGAACGGCTCGCCGGAGCGGCCGTCGAACAGGCGGGCCTTGCCGGTGGAGTTCACCAGGCGCTCACCGTCACGGGTGAGGGTGGTGTTGTCCAGCAGGCCGGTGATCTCGTCCTCGCGGGCGCCGTCGAAGACCGGGGTGGCGAGGTTGGTGCCGCCCTCGACCGTGTCGGCGCCGATCGCCTGGAGGCGCTGGGCCCACTCGTCGGCGAGGCCGGAGACGTCCCAGCCCTGCTTGGCGAGCCACCCGAGATGGATCTCCAGGACCTGTCCCGGGTTCATTCGGGACGGGACACCCAGCGGGTTGAGGATGATGTCGACCGGGGTGCCGTCCTCCAGGAACGGCATGTCCTCGACCGGCAGGATCTTCGAGATGACGCCCTTGTTGCCGTGACGGCCGGCGAGCTTGTCACCGTTGGTGATCTTGCGCTTCTGGGCCACGTAGACGCGGACCAGCTGGTTGACGCCCGGGGGCAGCTCGTCGCCCTCTTCGCGGTCGAAGACGCGGACGCCGATGACCTTGCCGGACTCACCGTGCGGCACCTTCAGCGAGGTGTCGCGGACCTCACGGGCCTTCTCGCCGAAGATCGCGCGGAGCAGGCGCTCCTCCGGGGTCAGCTCGGTCTCGCCCTTGGGCGTGACCTTGCCGACCAGGATGTCGCCGGTGACGACGTCGGCGCCGATGCGGATGATGCCGCGCTCGTCGAGGTCGGCCAGGACCTCCTCGGAGACGTTCGGGATGTCCCGGGTGATCTCCTCGGGGCCGAGCTTGGTGTCACGGGCGTCGACCTCGTGCTCCTCGATGTGGATCGAGGAGAGGACGTCGTCCTGCACGAGGCGCTGCGACAGGATGATCGCGTCCTCGTAGTTGTGACCCTCCCACGACATGAACGCCACGAGCAGGTTCTTGCCGAGGGCCATCTCGCCCTCGTCGGTGCACGGGCCGTCGGCCAGCACCTGGTTGACCTCGACCCGGGCGCCCTCGTCCACGAGCACCTTCTGGTTGAAGGCGGTGCCCTGGTTGGAGCGGGTGAACTTGGCGGCGCGGTACGTGGTGTACGTGCCGTCGTCGTTGGCCACGGTGACGTAGTCGGCCGAGACCTCCTGGACGACACCGGCCTTCTCGGCGGTGATGACGTCCGCGGCGTCGACGGCGCAGCGGTACTCCATGCCGGTACCGACCAGCGGGGCCTCGCTCTTCAGCAGCGGCACCGCCTGGCGCATCATGTTCGAGCCCATGAGCGCGCGGTTGGCGTCGTCGTGCTCGAGGAACGGGATCATGGCGGTCGCGACCGACACCATCTGGCGCGGCGAGACGTCCATGTAGTCGATCTCGGAGCCCGGGATGTAGTCGATCTCGCCGCCACGGCGGCGGACCAGGACACGCGGCTCGGCGAAGTGCAGGTCCGCGGTCAGCGGGGCGTTCGCCTGGGCGATGACGTAGCGGTCCTCCTCGTCGGCCGTCAGGTAGTCGACCTTCTCGGTGACCACACCGTCGACGACCTTGCGGTACGGCGTCTCGATGAAGCCGAACGCGTTGACCCGGCCGTACGAGGCCAGCGAGCCGATCAGACCGATGTTCGGGCCTTCGGGCGTCTCGATCGGACACATGCGGCCGTAGTGCGAGGGGTGCACGTCACGGACCTCGAAGCCGGCGCGCTCACGGGAGAGACCGCCGGGGCCGAGCGCGGACAGACGACGCTTGTGGGTCAGGCCCGACAGCGGGTTCGTCTGGTCCATGAACTGCGACAGCTGGCTGGTGCCGAAGAACTCCTTGATGGAGGCGACGACCGGCCGGATGTTGATCAGGGTCTGCGGCGTGATCGCCTCGACGTCCTGGGTGGTCATGCGCTCGCGCACGACGCGCTCCATACGGGCGAGACCCGTACGGACCTGGTTCTGGATGAGCTCGCCGACGTTGCGCAGGCGGCGGTTGCCGAAGTGGTCGATGTCGTCGACCTCGACCACGATGTCGCGGCCCTCGTCGTCACGCCACTCGGTCTCGCCCGCGTGCAGCTTCACCAGGTACTTGATCGCACCGATGATGTCGGGCTCGGTGAGCACGCCGGAGTCCAGCGACTCGGCGTTGCCCAGCTTGCGGTTGACCTTGTAACGGCCGACCTTCGCGAGGTCGTAACGCTTCGGGTTGAAGTAGAGGTTCTCCAGAAGCGTCTGCGCGGCCTCGCGCGTGGGCGGCTCGCCCGGGCGCAGCTTGCGGTAGATGTCCAGCAGCGCGTCGTCCTGGCCCTGGGTGTGGTCCTTCTCCAGGGTGGCGCGCATCGACTCGTACTCGCCGAACTCCTCGAGAATCATCTCGTTGGTCCAGCCGAGCGCCTTGAGCAGCACGGTGACGGACTGCTTGCGCTTGCGGTCGATGCGGACGCCGACCATGTCGCGCTTGTCGATCTCCATCTCCAGCCAGGCACCACGCGAGGGGATGACCTTGCAGGAGTAGATGTCCTTGTCGGACACCTTGTCCAGGGTGGAGTCGAAGTACACACCCGGGGAGCGGACCAGCTGCGACACGACGACACGCTCGGTGCCGTTGATCACGAACGTGCCCTTGTGGGTCATGAGCGGGAAGTCGCCCATGAAGACCGTCTGAGACTTGATCTCACCGGTCTCGTTGTTGGTGAACTCGGCGGTGACGAAGAGCGGGGCCGCGAACGTGAAGTCGCGGTCCTTGCACTCGTCAATGGAGTTCTTCGGCGGCTCGAAACGGTGGTCGCGGAAGGTCAGCGACATCGACCCGCTGAAGTCCTCGATCGGGGAGATCTCCTCGAAGATCTCCTCCAGACCGGACTTCGTGGGGACGTCCTGACCACTCTCCAGGGCCGCCTCGACCCGGGACTTCCAGGCCGCGTTGCCGAGCAGCCAGTCAAAGCTCTCGGTCTGCAGGGCCAGGAGGTTGGGGACCTCGAGGGGCTCCTTGATCTTCGCGAACGAGACGCGGAGCGGGGCGGTGGATGCGGCGGAATTGTTCGAGGCGTTGCGCGGCGCGGCCAAGAGGGGGGTCCTTCCGAGGGCTCGGAGCTCACTACGCGCGTACCAGCCGGGCCTTCACGGGCTTGGTCCCGCCTCCTCGCCACTGGCCTCCGCCGGGATCGAAGTCCCAGGTCAGAGCCGCTTTGCGGAGGCGATGCCAGACCCCTTCAGGGCAACGCAAACTCCGGGCGACGAGTCACGGAGCAGCTAACAGGCAGCGCAAAGGGACAGTGTAGCCAATGGCCACACTGCTGTCCAGCTCTGATTCGGAGACCGAATCGGAGACTCCTCCCGGTAGCCGGCGAGCGCGGACGCCCACCGGGTACTGCTCTAACTCACGTGGAGTCATTTCCCGCCGGAGCCACTGGTTATGCATCCAGTAGCGGACCAACCGGGCGGACTCGCGCCTTGAGAATCGCGCGCCCCGCCGGGTTCGTCAAGGGCCCGCCGACGGTGCGGGCCTCGACCGGTCTATCGACCGCGACCCCCTCGGCGTTACAGAAGCCGTGGTGGGGCCGCCCTCGACGACGGTGATCACCATACCGTCCGGCACCGACGGTGCCGAGTGGGCGTTCGGCCACACCGGTGGACCGGGCCGGCCGGGGGCGGCGGAACGGGCCCCCGCGCCCGGCCCAGGGGCCCGGGAACGCGAAAAAGCCGGGCCGACCACCCCGACATCGACGTCAAGGTGCAGATCCAGGAGTGGG
>NZ_JBHVEU010000616.1:0-4223 GCF_042802075.1 Kitasatospora sp. NPDC057518 | reverse complement strand
GGTCCACCGACGCGGCCCCCGACGGCCGTACCCCCCACGAAGGAGCCCTCGATGACACACCACCCGGCCCCCGCCACACGCCCGCCCGCCCTGCTGCGCGCCGTACGCCACCCCGTCACCCGCTGCCTGATCGCCTGCCTGGCCGGCACCGTCGCGGCGGCCGTCACCGCCGACCCGGCCCGTGGCACCCCCGCCCCCTGCCGCCCGGGCTGCTGACCGCTCGCGCCCGCACTCGATCCTCCGCTCCTCAAGTACGCTCCTCAGTCGTGGACTTCACCCCCGAAGCACTCGCCGAGCTCGCGCGGGCCGGAGACGCCGCCGCACTGCGGCAGGCCCTGCCCGTAGCCCTGCCCTGGTGCACCGTCCTGCCCGACGAGGACCTCGACACCCTGATCACCGAACTGTTCGACACGGCGCGCGGCGTGGTGGCCCCGGACGACCTCGCCCCGGTGGAGCTCCTGCTCACCCAGTGGCAGCACAGCGCCGAGGTGTACGCGGACCCGGCCCTGCTCGCCGTCCTCACCCGCGAGCCCGAGGTCGACCTCGGGCCCGTCCCGCCGCCCGGGGCGGACCGACGAGCCTCGGACTGACCTGCGGACTGACGCTCGCGGGGCTCAACGGCCGTCCTGTGGCCCGCCGTTCGCCTCCGCCACCGCCGCCGCGCGCAGCGCCGCCGCCAGGCGGCGGACCGGTTCGGTGGGCGGCTGCGGGAGGCGGGCCAGCAGCAGGCGCCGCACCTCCTGCGGGCCGCCGCGTACCGGCAGGACGCGTACGCCGGGCGGTGCGGCGGCGGCCATGGCGGGGGAGACGGTGGTCAGCCCGCCGCCGGCCGCCACCAGGTGCAGCTTGGCGAGCCAGTCGCGGGCGGTGTGGGCGATCTCGGGCCGTTCGTCCAGCCCCGGCCACACCCCCATCAGCCGGTCGGCCCCGGCGGACGGCCCGGCGATCCACCGCTGCCCGCGCAGGTCGGTCACGTCGACGTACTCCCCGCGGGCCAGCGGGTGCGCCGCGGGCACGGCCAGGCACAGGGCGCGCTCGGTCAGGGTCTGCAGCACCAGGGGCGGCGACTCGGTGTCCGGGGCGCGGAACGGCGGGGCCGAGGAGAGCAGGGCGAGGTCGATGCCGCCCGCCCGCAGCGCCCGCGCCAGCGTCGCCGTGCCGCCCTCGCGGCTGGTCACCCGCACCCCCGGGTCGCTGCGCCGCAGCGCGGCGAGGGCCTGCGGGACGAGCGTGGTGCCGGCGGTCGGCACCCAGCCGAGCCGGACCGTCCCGCCCTCCTCGGGCCGGCCGGACAGTTCGCGGGCCGCCGCGTCGATCTCCTCCAGCACGACGGTCGCGTGTCGCATCACCACCCGCCCGGCGGCCGTCAGCCGGACGCCCTCGCGGCGCCGTTCCAGCAGTTCCGCGCCCGCGGCCCGTTCGATCGAGGCGATCTGCCGGGACACCGCCGACTGGGTGTACCCCAGCGCCTGCGCGGCCGCCGTGAAGGTGCCCTGCTCGGCCACGGCCCGGAACACCCGCAGCGCGGTCAGCGAGACGTCCGTGAAGTCCATGACGTCTACGCATAGCAGAGGTGCGAGAGTTTCGTTGGACTCATGGAGGCGCCGGTTCCTACCGTGGTCGGTATGAGCGATCCCCGCACCGCCCTCGTCACGGGGGCCAACCAGGGCCTCGGCCGGGCCCTCGCCGAGGGGCTGGCGGCCCGCCTGCGGCCGGCCGACCTGGTCCTGCTCACCGGCCGCAGCGAGCAGCGCGTCACCGAGGCCGCCCACCAGGTCGCCCGTTCGGCCGGCACCCGCGGCCGCGTCGAAGGGCGGGTCCTGGACGTCACCGACACCGAGGCCCTCGCCCGCCTCGCCGACGAACTCCGGCAGCGGCGCGGCGGCGTCGACATCGTCCTGTCCAACGCCGTCGCCCGGCTGCTCCCCGGCGAGTCGCAGTCCGAGCGTGCCGACGAGTTCATCGACGTCTCCAACACCGCCACCCACGCCGTGCTGCGCGACTTCGCCCCGGTGCTGCGCCCCGGCGGCCGGCTGCTCGTGGTGGCCAGCAGCCTGGGCACCCTCGGCCACCTGGACCCCCGGCTGCGGCACCTGTTCGACGGCGCGACCCTCGACCAGGTGGAGTACGCCGTCGAGTCCTGGCGCGCCGCGATCCACCACGGCACCGCCGAGGAGGCGGGCTGGCCGCGCTGGCTGAACGTGCCCTCGAAGGTGGCCCAGGTGGCCGCCGTCCGGGCGGTCGCCGCCGAGCGGCGCGAGCGCGACCTCGCCGCCGGCATCCTGATCGCCTCCGTCTGCCCGGGCATGGTCGACACCGCGACCTCGCGCCCCTGGTTCGGCGACTACCGCGAGGCGCGCCCGCCCGCGGTGGCGGCCGCGGACATCCTGGACCTGGTGTTCGCCGAGCCCGTCGACCCGGCCCTGTACGGCGAACTCGTCCGCGCGGGCCGCCCGCTCGACTGGTACGGCGGCACGCCGCCGACCGAGCAGGACCGTCTGCTCGTACCGTGAGGGCGTCGACAACACCCGTTCCCCGAAGAGGAGTTCACCGATGAACGCGATCAGCACGCCGTACGGCTTCGCGACCACCGCCGCCGAGGTCGCGCAGGGCGTCGACCTCACCGGCCGCCGCGCCGTGGTGACCGGCGCCGCCTCCGGCCTCGGCACGGAGACCGCCCGGGTGCTGGCCGGCACCGGCGCCGCCGTCACCCTGGCCGTCCGCGACGTGGCGGCCGGGCGGCGGGTCGCCGAGGAGATCACCGCGGCCACCGGCAACCGGGAGGTGCACGTCGGCCGGCTGGACCTCACCGACCTGGCCTCCGTCGCCGCGTTCGCGGAGGCCTGGCAGGGCCCGCTGCACATCCTGGTGAACAACGCCGGCGTGATGGCCTGCCCGGAGCGGTACACCGAGCAGGGCTGGGAGTGGCAGTTCGCCACCAACCACCTGGGGCACTTCGCCCTCGCCACCGGCCTGCACCGCGCGCTCGCCGCCGACGGCGCCGCCCGGATCGTCTCGGTCAGCTCCAGCGCCCACCAGCGGTCGCCGATCGTCTGGGACGACGTCCACTTCGCCTTCCGCCCGTACGACCCGTGGCTCGCCTACGCCCAGTCCAAGACCGCCAACGTCCTGTTCGCGGTCGAGGCGAGCCGCCGCTGGGCCGACGACGGCATCACCGCCAACGCCCTGATGCCCGGCGCGATCCTCACCAACCTCCAGCGCCACACCGACGGCCGGGGCAGCGGGACCATCCCGCCCGAGCTGATGAAGACGGTCGCCCAGGGAGCGGCGACCTCCGTCCTGCTTGCCGTCTCACCCCTCCTGGACGGCGTCGGCGGCCGCTACTTCGCCGACTGCGACGAGGCCGAGGTGCTCGACCGCCGAGGCGTCCCGCTGCAAGGCGTCGCGCGCTACGCGCTGGACGGCGAGAACGCCCGGAGGCTCTGGGACCTGTCGGAGGAGTCGGTGAAGTCCTCCGGCTGACCGCCGCTCGGACCGGACCGGACCGGGTCCGCTGTGAGCCGATCATGCCCGCGAAGGTATGGCGCGATAACGGGATTGGTCTTGGAAAAGGCCGGCTCGCGGGTCATAGCGTCGAGGGAGTTCGCGCACGAGTTCACAGCGAAGGGGGAGCCTCCATGGGCACCAACGGAAGCAGCAGCAGGTACCTGACGGCCAGGAGGTTCGTCGCCGCCGCGTTGGCCACGGCCGCGATCGGATTCGCCGCGGTGGGCACCGCGGACGCCGACAGCCTGCGGAAGGGGCGCGTCGAGGTGCTCGAACTCAAGGTCCAGAACGACCAGTACGAGGTGCTGGACCTCGGCCAGGCCGGGCCGAGTCTGGGCGACATGGACGTCTACTCCGGCGCCACCGTTCAGGGCGGCCGCAGCGTCGGACGCGGGGGCGGATCGTGCCAGGTCGTCCAGCTCCACGGTGGGGAGGTGACGAAACAGTGCCTCATCACCATGGAGGTCGAGGGCGGCTCCCTGGCGATGCAGTCGCTCTGGACGACGGGAACGAGCGCCCCGCTCGACATGGCCGTCACCGGCGGTACGGGCGCCTACGCCGGCGCGCACGGAATCGTCCGCTTCTGGGACATCGGCACGCCGGACGAGCGGGCGCGGGCCGAGATCCAGCGCTGATCGGGCCAGGGCTCCGGCCCGTCAAAGGGCAGGTGGTGTGAGGCGGGAAGGTTTGCGCGAGAAGTCGGCCAGGCCGACTTC
>NZ_JBHVEU010000615.1:0-4228 GCF_042802075.1 Kitasatospora sp. NPDC057518 | reverse complement strand
CCCCCGGGCAGCGCGGTGACAGCGGCCCGTAAAGTTAGCTTAGGCACACCTAATATCGAGGGCGCTTCGCCCTCGGCGCGGGCGGCGGCGGTACGGACCTCACATCCCGACGCGCGCGGCCCGCTCCGGTGTGCCTGCCGGAGAGCTGCGAGAACGGGAGTGGAGATGCTGGGTGGCGGTCGGGACGCCAGACGTCCGCACGGGGAGCTGGTCGCGGACGTGCTGGCGGTGCTGTGGGCGGCCGGGGAGCCGCTGACCGCCCAGCAGGTCAAGGAGACCCTGAACCAGGGGCTGGCCCGCACCACCGTGGCGACGATCCTCACCCGCCTGCACGAGAAGGGCACCCTGGTCCGCTCCCGCCCCGGGCGGTCCTTCGCCTACGCCCCCGTGGAGGACGCCGCCGGACTGGCCGCCGGGCGGATGCGCCGGGAGCTGGAGAAGGAGCCCCAGCGCGACCTGGTGCTGAAGCGGTTCGTCTCCTCGCTGTCCGAGGACGACGAGGACGTCCTGCGCCGCCTGCTCCTCGACACCCGCCCCGAGGCCGAGGCCACTGCTGGAGCCGCCGCCGAACCCGAGGACCGCGCATGACCCTGGTCCTGGTGCTCGTCGCCCTGGCGCTGCTGGTCCCCTGGGCCGCGGTGCCGGCGGCCCGCCGCCTGGCCGTCCTGCTGCCGCCGCGCGGGGCCTCGTTCACCCTCGCCGGCGCGGCCGTCCTGCTGGCGGGCGGCACCGCCGCGGCCCTCGTCGGCCTGTTCCACGTCCCGTTCCTGGCGGGTCTGGAGCACCTGCCGCTGTCCCGCGTCCTCGCCCGGTGGCCCGCCGTGGTGCCGGTGTCCGGCGCCGCCGGGGTGCTGCTGGCCGTCCAGGCCGTACGGCTGGGGCGGCGGTGGCGGAGGCAGCGCGCGCTGCTGGCCCGCGCCTGGGAGTTGACCGGCGGCGCGACCAGCGACGGCGACCTGCTCGTGGTGGCGGGCGAGGAGGCGGAGGCCTTCGCCCTGCCCGCCCACCGGGGGCGTCCCGGCCGGGTCGTCGTCTCGGCCGGCATGCTCCGCGCGCTGGGGCCGACGGAGCGGGCGGTGCTGCTCGCCCACGAGCGCGCCCACCTGCGCGGGCGCCACCACCTGCTCTCGGCCGCGGCGGACCTCGCCGCCGCCGTCCACCCGGCGCTGGGCCGGCTGCGGGCCGACCTCGACTTCCACCTGGAGCGGTGGGCCGACGAGCAGGCCGCCCGCGCGGTCGCCGACCGGCGTACCGCCGCGACGGCCATCGCCCGGGCGGCCCTGGCCGGGTCGCCGTCCGTCCGCCACGCCACGGGCCCGCTGCTGTCGGTGAGCTCCGGTCCGGTGCCCCAGCGCGTCCAGGCGCTCCTGGGCCCCGCGCCCGCCCGGCCGACCGGGCAGCGGGCGCGGGCCGCCGTCGCCCTGCTCGCGGCCGTCGCGGTCGCGGCCCTGCTCGGCGTGGGCCTGGCCTACGGGCTGCACGAGTACGTCGAGTACGCGGCCCGGGCCCTGCTGGCGCACGGCGCCGTTTGACGACATCGATGTAGACCAACTGTTCGGGCCCGGGTATGGTGAGCCTCGGCTTGCGCGCGCGGGCCGTGCCGCCGTCGTCCGTCGACGGTCAGCCGTCCGTCGGGGACCGTGTCCACCCGGTCCCGGGGCCCGGCGCTCCCGTGCGGATGCCACCCCTGTGGCCCCCGGCCCGAGAACACGGCGGCCTTCCCGGACGATTGGACCTGCTGTGTACGACGGGAGGACGGGGTCGACGAGCCCCTTCGAACAGACCGTCTACCTCCTGTCGACGGCCGGCCGGGCGGCCGACCGCCTGCTGGCCGACCGCCTCGACTCGCGCGGGATGGGCCGCGCCCACCAGACGCTGCTGTCCGCGCTCGCCCAGCTGGGGCCGCACGGGCGCCACGACCTCGTCGAGCGCGCCGCCGTGACCGGGACCGACGCCGACCAGGCGCTGGACGACCTGCTGTCGGCGGGCCTGGTGCACTCCATGGTCGTCCACATCGGCGGACGGCAGGAAGTGCTGACGATCACCCCGGCCGGACAGGCGGCGCTGGACGTGCTGCACGAGGACGCCTCCGCCGTCCAGGAGGACCTGCTCGCCCCGTTGACGAAGGGCCAGCGCGCCGAGCTCAACTCCCTGCTGCGGCGGGTGTGCGCGGCGGCCGGCCGCGGCGCGGGACGCCGTACGCCCGCGCGGCCGGGCCCCCGCTGGGTGCTGACCGGCGGACAGCGCCGGAGGTGGGTCGTCGAGCAGGACGCCGCCGCCGGTGCGGCCGCGCGCCCGGACAGGGCCGCGCCCGGCCGGTGAGCACGGCGCCGCGACCGGCGGGGCTCCCGTAGCCGGTGCGGCGCCGGGTCAGCGCACGCTGCCCGCGGGCTGTTTGGTCACGGACGGTGCGGACAACGGCCCCCCGAGCGGCAGGACGTGGTCGGCGCGGCCGGTGACCAGGGGACGGTCGTGGCTGACCAGGACGACCGCCAGGCCCCGGCCGGTGCGCAGGCCGTCGAGGAGGTCCATGAGCGCGGCGGCGGTGTCGGTGTCGAGGGCGGAGGTGACCTCGTCGCAGAGCAGCACGTCGGGTTCGGCGGCCAGGGCGCGGGCCAGCGAGACCCGCTGGCGCTGCCCGCCGGAGAGCTCGTGGGGGTGGCGGGCCGCGTAGTGCGCGGGCAACCCGACGGCGTCGAGCAGTTCGGCGACGCGCTCCTCGCACCGGGCGGCGGGCAGGGCGAAGTGCAGCTTCAGCGGCCGGGTGAGGGTGGCGCCGACGGTGCGGGCGGGGTTGAGGGCGCCGAGGGGGTTCTGCGGGACGAGCTGGATGCGGCGGCGCTGGTCGCGAGTGCGGCGCCGGTAGGAGGCGGCCAGCGGCTGGTCGTGGAGCGTGAGGGTGCCGGTGTCGGGCGTGTGGAGTCCGGCGAGGGTGCGGACCAGGGTGGTCTTGCCGCAGCCTGACGGGCCGACAATTCCGGTGAGGGTGCCCGGGGTCAGGTCGAGGTCGACGTCCGCGAGGACGGTGCGCCGGGTGCGGCCGCTGCCCGTGTGGGCGCCGAGTGCCCGCACGCTCAGCACGGGGCCGCCGCCCTCGGCAGGCCGGGGCCCGCTCTCGGCCACCACCGTCGCCGGGCGGGCCGGCGCGGCCAGCGCGGACGGCGCGGACGGCGGGGCCTGCGCGGGCCACAGGGCGAGGGCGTCGTCGGCGCAGCGGGCGACGAAGTCGGGGTCGTGGCTGGTGAAGGCGATGGCGATGCCGTCGCGCTCGGCGATGGAGCGCAGCAGCTCGGCGATGTCGTCGCGCAGGGCGGCGTCGAGGCCCGCGGTGGGTTCGTCGAGCAGGAGGATCTCCGGCCGCCGGGCGAGGGCCCGGGCGAGGGCGACCCGGCGCTGCTGGCCGCCGGACAGCCCCGCGGTGCGGCGGTGTTCGAGGCGCTCGTCGGCGGGCAGCCGGACGGTGCGCAGCAGTTCGGGTACGGAGGTGCGGCGGCGGTCGGCGGCGGTCTCGGTGACGAGGCGCTCGACGCGCATCCGCGGGTTGAGGCCGGAGCCCGGGTCCTGGCCGACGAAGGCGAGCCGGTGGCGGCGGAGGCGGCGCAGTTCCTCGGGCGGCAGGGCGAGGATGTCCTGGCCGAGGACGTCGACGCCGCCGGCGCTGACGCGGGCGCCGGGCGGGAGGGCGCCGACGAGGGCGCGCAGCAGGGTGGTCTTGCCGGCGCCGGAGGGGCCGGTGATGGCGTGGACCCGGCCCGGGACGAGGGCGAGGTCGGCGTCGGTGAGCAGGGGCGTGTCCCCGAGCATGACGGTCAGGCCGGTGGCGCGGGCGGCGGGGTCGGGGGCGCTCACAACGGGGTTGCTCACAGCGGGGGTGCTCACAGCGGGGTCTCCGGGGTGGGCCGGGCGGGGGCGAGGGCTTCGGCGGCGAGGTTGACGCTGATGGCGAGCAGGCCGATGGCCAGGCAGGGCGCGCCGACGGCCCAGGGGTTGAGGGTGATGCCCGCCGCGTTCTCGCGGATCATCAGCGCCCAGTCGGCCTCGGGTGGTTGGGGGCCGAGCTGGAGGAACGCGGCGACGGAGACGATGTAGACGCCTTCGACGAAGCGCAGGCCGAACAGCGCCAGCAGGGTGGAGCGCAGGTTGGGCAGGACCTCGCGGAGCATCAGGTGCCCCAGCCGTTCGCCGCCCGCGGCCGCCGCCTCGATGTAGCCGGTGGCGGCGATGGGGG
>NZ_JBHVEU010000614.1:0-4245 GCF_042802075.1 Kitasatospora sp. NPDC057518 | reverse complement strand
GCCGCGAACAGGGCGGCGCCGGTCAGGGCAGGCAGGAGTCTTCTCATCGGAGCCTCTCGTGGGGAGCGGGCCGGGAGCAGCAGCGTGACAGCAAACCCGCACCTTTGAAAGGCTCATGACATGAGACGCATACGCCTCACCCCACCCGACGGCAGCCCTACCGCAGCACCGGGAGCACCGCCTCGGCGCTACGGCCGGTCGCCGCCTCGATGAAGGCCACCGGGTCGGCCACCTCCGCCAGCAGGGCACGGGTGAAGTGCAGCGCCCCCTCGGCGGGCGGCGGGCCGCCGATGGCCGCGATCAGGTCGAGCAGGTGGACGGTCGCCTCCATCAGCGCCACCTCGCCGAGCGCGCCGACCGTCACGCTGCCGAGCAGCGGGTGCGCCACCGTGGTCCCCGGCGGCAGGTCCGCGAGGCCGGCCAGCGCCGCCGGGCCCTCGACGCCGAACCGGGCGATCAGCACGGCGGGTTCGGCCACCTCGGCGGTCCGCTTCGCCGCCTCGGCGACCTGCCCGGCGGCGGTGTGGGCGATGCCGCCAGGCCGGTTGTAGGCCCGCAGGATGCCGGCCCCGTCGGCCACCTCGGCCGGCGCGTCCAGGACTGCCGCGCGCAGCCCGGTGAACATCTCCGGCACCGGTGCCACGTGCGCGAACAGCTCCCGTACGGTCCACTCGGGCAGCCGGGTGGGCCGGTCCCAGTCCTCGGCGGCCAGGGCCGCGCCCCGCTCCGCCCAGGAGGACCAGGCCTCCGCCAACAGCACGCGCACGGGATCGTTCTGACTGTTCATCGGCTCTCCTCGGGACGGTGATCACGGGATCGCCCCACGCTATCCCGGGCCCGCGGAAAGCCGTTTGCCACCCCCGCCCCGGGCCGTCACCATCGACCCATGACCGTCTCCGCCAGCCGCCCGCTGCCCGTACCCGCCGCCACCCGCCCGGCCCCGGTCCAGCAGCAGCCCGGCCGCCCCCGGAGGCCCGACGCCCCCCGCGCGTGAGGGCCGCGCTGGCCGCGGGGCTGCTCGCCGGGCTCGGCGTGGCCGTCCCGGTGGGGGCCGTCGGGGCCTACCTGGTGTCGCTCACCGCACGCACCTCGCTGCGCACCGGCGCCTGCGCCGCCCTCGGCGTGGCCACCGCGGACGGGCTGTACGCCCTGCTCACGGCGGCCGGCGGCACCGGCCTCGCACCGCTGCTCGAACCGGTCGCCCGGCCGCTGCGGATCGCCTCCGCCCTGGTGCTGCTCGCCCTGGCCGCGCGGACGGCCGCCACCGCGCTGCGCGGCCGCTCCGGCCCCGCCGCCGGAGCGCGGCCGTCGCCGCCCACCCCCGCCCGGGCCTTCCTCACCCTGCTGGGCATCACCCTGCTGAACCCGCTCACCGTGCTCTACTTCGCCGCCCTGGTGCTCGGCGGCGGCAGCCAGGACGGCGTCCCCGCCCGGGCGGCCTTCACCCTCGGCGCCTTCGCCGCCTCCGCCTGCTGGCAACTGCTGCTGGCCTCCGGCGGCGCCCTGCTCGGCCGGGCCCTCACCGGCCCGCGCGGCCGGCTGCTCACCGCCCTCGGCTCCGCCGCCCTGGTCGCCGCGCTCGCCGTCCGGCTGCTGCTCGACTGAGGCCGGCGCCGGGCGTGGTGACCGGCGCCGCCGGGTCGGACGCGCTCAGCGACCGGGCGCCGGAAGGAGGTTGGCGAGCGGGTGCGGAGTGGCGTCACACACCGCGACCGGCCCCACCACCCCGGTCGCCGCCCCCACCGCCCCTCCCCCGGTCATCTGACCAGCGGGATCGGCAGCACCGCCGCCGCGCGGCCGCGCGCCCGTTTACGTCCTATTCCTCCCTTGTATCCTGGTTCTGTATCCGCTGAGTGACATCCGCCGAAGACCCAGCCCGGCAGCGGGCCCCGCGCCCAAGCCGAGCCGACCGCCCGACGACGCTGCCACCGACCCGGAGGAGTGCGGAGATGGCCGAGCAGGACGCCCCGGAGAGGCGGGGCCGGCTGAGCCGCCCGCTGGTGCTGGGCGCCGCCGTGGCCCTGGTCGACCGCGAGGGCCTGGCCGCGCTGACCATGCGCAGGCTGGCCGCCGATCTCGGCGTGGAGTCGATGGCCCTGTACCGCTACACCCCGGGCAAGGAGGCGCTGATCGACGGCCTGGTCGAGGCCTACTTCGACGAGATCAACGCCCGCTTGCGGGCCGGCGCCGCCCGCGGCCCCCACGAGGACGGCTGGCGCGCCGAACTGCGCCGGATCGCCCGGGCGTTCGCCGCCACCGCGCACGCCCACCCCGAGATCCTGCCGCTGGTCGCGACCCGCCCGCTGGCCGTCCCGGTGGCCCGCCGCCCGGCCTCGGTGCTGGAGCTCACCGAGCACATCCTGGCCGTGCTCGGCCGGGCCGGCTTCGACGACGCCGGCGCGCTGACCGTCTACCGCACCTTCGTCGCCTGGAACCTCGGCTGCCTGCTGGTGGACAAGCGCCAGGTGGTCGACAACCCGAACGAGCCGGACCCGGCCCTGCGACTCGGCCTGCACCGGCTGCCCGCCACCGACTACCCCAGGCTGCGCGCCCTGGTGCCCCGGTTCTCCGACTTCGACGACGAGGCCGAGATGCTGAGCGGCCTGGACAGCCTGCTCGACGGGATGCCCGAGCCGCCCCTTGACGGCTTCTACGGCGGCGACGCATCCTGAGGATACGAGGTACACGTCGGACATATCCGCTCGAATCCGGCACCGCCGAGCCGGCCGTGGGCCGCGCTCCCCCGGCGCCCGAGAAGAGGTCGCCATGTCCGCCGTTCCCACCCGACCGCCCCGACCCGACATCCTGCGACTCCGCGTCACCGCCAGGGACCCGGAGGTCCTGCGCGCCCTGCTGCGCGAGGCCCGCCCCGACACCGGTGGCCGCCCGCACGTCGACCCGGACGGCAGCGTCGGCATCGACGTCTACGCCCCGGAGGACCGGATCGCCGCCCTCGAACGCGAGGGCGTCACCGTCACCCGGATCGGCAACGCCAGCGAGGCCGGCCGCGCCGCCCAGGCCGAGGTCGGCACCGGCGACCGGTTCGCCGCCGCCGACGCCGTCCCGCACGGCCTCGCCGCCAAGCCCGCCGGCTGAGCCGGGAGGTCGTCATGCCGTACCTGAACATCACCGAGGTCGAGTCCGCCGTGGCCAGTCTGGCCACCGCCTACCCCGGCACGTCCGAACTGCTCACCCTCCCCGAGCCCTCCATCGAGGGCCGCACCGCCCACGCCCTCAGGATCGGTGCACCGGCCCCGGTCCCCAAGAGCTGCGTGATGATGATCGGCGGTGTGCACGCCCGTGAATGGGGCAGCTGCGAGATCCTCGTCCACCTCGCCGCCGACCTGCTGGAGGCCCAGCGCGACGGCACCGGCCTCGGCTACGGCGGCACCGTCTTCACCGCCGACCAGGTCCGCAACCTGCTCCAGCGGCTGGACCTGGTGTTCTTCCCGCTGGTCAACCCGGACGGCCGACTGTTCAGCCAGACCGCCGACCCGATGTGGCGCAAGAACCGCGACCCGGCCAACGCCGGGGGCAGCACGAACCCCGACTGCGTCGGCGTCGACCTCAACCGCAACTACGACTTCCTCTTCGACTTCGCCACCGCCTTCGCCCCGACCGCCACCCCGCAGGTGTCGGCCGACCCGTGCGACCAGCAGGTCTACGAGGGCCCGAGCGCCTTCTCCGAGCCCGAGACCCGCAACGTCCGCTGGCTGCTGGACCAGTTCCCGCGGACCGGGTGGTTCGTCGACGTGCACAGCTACTCCCAGGACATGCTCTACAACTGGGGCGACGACGAGAACCAGTCGGTCACCCCCGCCATGAACTTCCGCAACAGCCAGTACGACGGCAAGCGCGGCCTGCCCGGCGACGTCGCGTACGCGGAGTACATCCCCAAGACCGACGCCGACACCGCCGTGCTGCTCGCCGAGGCCTTCTGCCAGGGCCTGCACGGCGTGCGCGGCCTGGCGTACAAGCCGCTGAGCGGCTTCCACCTGTACCCGACCAGCGGCACCAGCGACGACTACGTCTTCGCCCGCCACTTCGTCGACCCCGAGCAGGGGAAGGTGCTCGGCTTCACCGTCGAGTGGGGCACGCAGTTCCACCCGCCGTGGGCCGAGATGCAGCGGATCGTCCTCGACGTGGACGCCGGGCTGGTGCGGTTCTGCCTGGCCACCGCCTGAACCCCTGCCCCGAAAGCCACAGTGCCCGACAGCAGGGCGCCCGCCACGACCGGTCGTGGCG
>NZ_JBHVEU010000613.1:0-4272 GCF_042802075.1 Kitasatospora sp. NPDC057518 | reverse complement strand
GAATGCAACTGAAGAGTTCAGGCCTTGCCCTGGCTGACAGTCATGGATCCGGCCGCGCCCTTCGCGGCCGGGCCGGCGTCGCCGCAGACCACCAGCAGCGCGGTCGCGTGGTCGAGCGCCCTGGCGTACGCCTCGGCGGCCCGGGCGGACGGTCCGCCGTTGACCACCAGGACGACCACCTCGCGACGGACCGGACGGGTCAGCGCGGCGTCCGCGTAGAACACGTCGCCGCCCTCGGCGAGCTGCGCCCAGTAGCGCTCCTCACCGAAGGACAGCTCGTGCTGCTGCCAGGGGTGCGCTTCGCCGACCGTCAGCACCAGGATGTCGCCCGGGTTGCGGCCGGACTCCAGCAACAGGTCGACCGCGTCGTCGGCGCGCTCCACCGCCTGTGCCGGGGTGGCGGCGATCCGCTGGACCTCCACCCGCGGTTCGGCGGGGGCCGGGCGGCGCGGTGCCGGCCCGGGCTTGGGGATCAGTTGCGGCGGGCCCGGACGGGCGGCGCGCGGCGGGGCCGGGCGCGGGGGCGCCGGACGGGGTCCGGGCACCGGAGCCGGGGCGACGACGGTGGTGGGTGCGGTGGCGGGGGCTTGTGCGTCCGACTCGCGGAGGAAGGGAACGCCGGGGCCCGGGAGGCTCTCGTGAATCTCCGGCTCCTCGGGGAAGACAGGCATACCCGGATATCTATCAAATGCCGGTCGGACGCGCACGGGCACCCCACCCCTTGGGCGCCGGCCTCCTGCCGCCCCCTCCCGGGGCAATTCCAGACGGACCGTCAGAAACCGAGCGTCAACTGTTCGTCGGCGGACCCCTGGCCGTCGCCCGCACCCTCCCGAACGCGCTTGAGATGGCGCCACTTCGGCAGTCCGTCCATGTACGCCCAGGAGAGCCGGTGGTGCTCGGTGGGGCCGAACTCCTCCAGCGCGGCACGGTGCACCGGGGACGGGTAGCCGGCGTTGTCGGCGAAGCCGTAGTCCGGGCATCCCTCGCCCAGTTCGGCCATCAGGCCGTCGCGGTGGACCTTGGCGAGCACCGAGGCGGCGGAGACGCAGATGCAGGACTGGTCGCCCTTGATCACCGTGCGCACCCGCCAGGGTCCGCCGAGATAGTCGTGCTTGCCGTCCAGGATCACCGCGTCGGGTTCGACCGGCAGCGCCTCCAGCGCGCGGACGGCGGCCAGCCGCAGCGCCGCCGTCATGCCGAGCTCGTCGCACTCCTGCGGGGTGGCCTGCCCGAGCGCGTACGCGGTGACCCAGTCGGCGAGGACGGGTGCGAGCGCGCGACGGCGCAGCTCGGTGAGCAGCTTGGAGTCGGTCAGCCCTTCCGGCGCCTTGCGCAGACCGGTGACGGCCGCGCCCACGGTGACCGGCCCGGCCCAGGCGCCGCGCCCGACCTCGTCGAGACCGACGACGATCTTGGCGCCGGCCCGGCGGAGCGAGCGTTCGACGGAGTGCGTCGGGGGGACGATGGGCATGGCGTAATCCGTTCAGCGGGGGCAGCCTCCAGCCTAAGCCCGCTCACGACCGCCGAATCCGCCTCCCGGGAGGCCGGGTCCGGGGAGGCGCCGGGTCCGGCAGCCCCCGGGCCCGGCAGCGACCGCCTCAGGCCCGGATCATCGGCTCCAGCACCTCGTCCACCAGCCGACCGGCGAACCCCGGCCCCATGTTCTCCAGCCCGCGGATCTTGACCTGGTAGAGCAGCACCGCCGGAATGACGTCGGCCACCAGCGGGGTGGCCGCACCGGGCCGGACGTCGCCGCGCTCGGCACCGCGACGCAGGATCTCCAGGATGGTCCGCGCGGTCGGCTCGATGACCCGGTCGGTGATGAAGGCCTTGAAGACCTCGGCCCGCTCCTGGTCGATCTCGCCCATCAGCGCGTTGAGCGCGGAGCCCGTCCGGGAGGCCATCGCCTGCGTGAACCCCTCGATGAGCCGGTGGAGTTCGTCACGCGCCGACCCGAGGTCGGGGGTGTCGTAAGGGCGTGGAAGAGTGGCGTCCAGGGCGTCGATGACGAGTTCGTCCTTGGACGCCCAGCGCCGGTAGAGCGCGGCCTTCCCGGTCCGCGCCGCGCCGGCGACCCCTTCCATGGTGAGCCGCGCGTATCCGCCAGAGGTGAGCTGGTCGAGGGCGGCCTCGAAGATCGCGTTCTCCAGTTCCTTCCCCCGGCGCCGCGCCGGCCGCGTCAGCGCCTGGCGGGCGGCCCGCACCGGACAGAAGCCCGGTTCGCCACCCGGCACCGAGCCCGACCCGGCGCCCGACCCCCCTGGCGCCATCCCGACGCCCTCCTCCCCCGGTCGAACGGCCCCGGACCGGACAGCCCCGGACCGCACGGCCTCAGGCCGGAGGACCTCGGGCCGAACAGCCGCCTCTCCGGGCGCCGGCCCCGCCGAACCACCCGGCGACCGACCGGACCGGTCCGCCACCAGGCGTCGCACCAACCGCTCCATCGCCACCACCCTTAAGGAACGCTTGCGTTCACAATCACGGCCAGGATATCGTCCCGCTTAGTGAACGATCCCGTTCCTTCTCGGCCTGCGCAAGGGCGCAGTGCCATGCCCGGACCGGCGACTCCGCCGGCCCCGCACCACCGAGCACATAGCCAGCAGGGGGCACATTCGTGGCTATCTCCGACACGCTCAGCAAGAACCCACCACCGCGGACGAACCAGGGGCGGGGCAAGGGCATCACCCTGACCGTCATCGCCGCCACCCAGCTCATGGTGGTCCTCGACGCGACCATCGTGAACATCGCGCTGCCGCACATCAGGGACGCCCTGGGCTTCTCGACCACCGACCTGTCGTGGGTCATCAACGCCTACACCCTGACCTTCGGCGGGCTGCTGCTGCTCGGCGGTCGAGCGGGTGACATCCTCGGCCGCCGAAGGGTGTTCATCTTCGGCACCCTGCTGTTCGGCCTGGCCTCGCTGCTCGGTGGTTTCGCGCAGGACAGCAGCCTGCTGCTGGCCGCCCGCGCGCTCCAGGGCATCGGCGGCGCGATCTGTTCCCCGACCGCCTTCGCCCTGATCGCCACCAACTTCGACGAGGGACCGGAACGCAACCGCGCGTTCGGCGTGTTCTCGGCGGTGGCGGGTTCCGGCGCCGCGATCGGCCTGCTGGCCGGCGGTCTGCTCACCGAGTACCTGAACTGGCGCTGGGTGTTCTTCGTCAACGTGCCGATCGCCATCCTGATCGCGATCGCCGCGCCGCGCCACATCGCCGAGTCCGAGCGCCACCCGGGCCGCTTCGACCTCCCCGGCGCCCTCACCTCGACGCTCGGCCTGGTCGGCCTGGTCTACGGGTTCATCCGGGCCGCCTCGGACGGCTGGTCGGACGGCATCACGCTCGGCTCCTTCGCGGCCGGCGCGATCCTGCTCGCCGCCTTCCTCGTGGTCGAGAGCCGCACCGACCAGCCGATCACCCCGATGCACCTGTTCGCCAACCGCAACCGCACCGGCGGCCTGGTGATGATGCTCTGCCTGGCGGCGGCCATGTTCGGCATCTTCTTCTACGTCGTGCTGTTCGTGCAGGGTCCGCTCGGCTACAGCCCGCTGAAGGCCGGCGTCTCCTTCCTCCCGATCAGCGTCGCGATCATCATCGCCGCGCAGATCGCCTCCAACCTCCAGGCCAAGTACGGCCCGAAGCCCTTCATGGCGGGCGGCGCACTGCTGGTCACCGTCGGCCTCACCTGGCTGACCCAGATGAGCAAGGACAGCGGCTACCTGGACGGGGTCCTCGGCCCCACGGTGGTGTTCGGCTTCGGCATGGGTCTGATCTTCGTCCCGGTGATGCTGCTCGCGGTCGCGGGCGTCCCGGGCGAGGAGACCGGCGCCGCCTCCGGCCTGCTCAACTCGATGCAGCAGATCGGCGGTTCACTCGGCCTGTCGATCCTGACCACGGTCTTCGCGCACTACGCCACGGCGGAGGCCGCTGTGCAGCTGCCGAAGTTCATGGAGAGCGCGAAGCCTGAGCAGCTGGCCTACCTCCAGCAGCACCACGAGTTCCCGCAGGGCACCGACGCCGCGAACACCGTGCTCACCCAGGGCATTTCGCACGGCTTCATCGTGGGCGCCGCGCTCGCGGCGGTCGCCCTGCTCGTCGCGGTCTTCGTGATCAAGGCCAAGGCCAGCGACCTGCCGAGCGGCTCCTCCGCAGTCGCGATGCACTGACACCGTCACCGTCACCGTGCGCCGACGCCACCACCGCGCGCCGACGCCGTAGGTGACGGACCGGCGCCGCACGACGCCAAGGGCCGGCCGGGAGCAGCACGCTCCCGGCC
>NZ_JBHVEU010000612.1:0-4276 GCF_042802075.1 Kitasatospora sp. NPDC057518 | reverse complement strand
GCCCCGGGTGGGGCGGCGCCACTGGTGTCCTGCTGGTGTCCTGCTGGTGTCAGGCGGGGGTCCGAGCGGGCGTCAGCTGTGGCGGCCCGGTCGGCGGTAGGCGACGAAGCAGAGGACGCCGCCGCCGAGGAGGGCGATGGCTCCGAGCGCCGCGACCAGGGTGTCGGAGGAGGAGCCGCCGGTGTGCGGCAGCTCGCCGCTCTCCGACGCGCTCGGGGTGTGGGGGTGGGTGGGGGTCGCGGTGGCCGTCGTGCTCGGCGAGGACGTCGGTGACGGCGACGGGGACGGGGAGTTGGACGGGGACGGCGACGGGCTCGGGCTCGGCGACGGGGAGGGGGACGGCGACGGGCTCGGCGAGGGCGAGGGCGACGGCGACGGGGAGCTGGTCTGGAGGATCACGCCCAGGTCGAGGTCGAGGTCGCGCTGCCCGCCGCTGAGGGTGACGGTCTGGGTGATGCCGGTGGTCGGGTCGCCGTCCGAGTCCTTGCTCGGGTCGGTGCCGGCGTGCTGCTTGGTGACGGTGGCGCCCTTGGGCAGGGTGGTCAGGTCGAACCGCACCGCGTAGCTGCCGTCCGGCAGGTTGTCGAACAGGTAGTGCCCGGTGGCGTCGGTCACCGTGGTGACAGGCTTGCCGTCCTTGTCCCGTACGGGCTGCCCGTTGCCGTCCAGCAGGTGCACGGTGACCCCGGGGATGCCCTCGTCACCGGGCTTCTGGATCCCGGAGCCGTCCCGGTCGTGCCAGACGAAGTCGCCCAGCGCGTTGTTGGAGGGGGCGACGCGCTTGACCGCGACGCCGACCTTGGCGGGCTCGGCCGGCAGCAGCTGGCGGCCGGAGGCGTCGGTGGCGGTGTACGCGAAGCTGTTCCAGGCGTACTCGCCCTCCGGCGCGTCGTAGGAGGCGACCATCGGCCAGGTCAGGGTGAAGGACTCGCCGGAGGCCAGGGCGCCGGGGCGGCTGAGGCGGAACCAGGTGGCCGTTCCCGGCCCGGGGAAGGTGGTGCTCCAGACCGCGGCGCTGTTGCAGCCGGTGCGGTCGACCAGCAGCGGGTTCACGCAGGGGTTGGGGTCGGTGGCGTACTCGATCACCACGGTCGGGTCGTTGCTGGTGATCGGCTGGCTGAGCGACGGGGTCCAGGCGCTGCCGCGCGGGGCGTCCTGGGTGAGCACGTAGTTGTCGCCGGGGGTGGGGAGCTTGTCGTAGGCGAGGAAGTCGGTGACCGGGTCCGGGGAGTCGTTGCGGACGGTCATCCGCCAGGACGTCTGGCCGCCGGGGGTGGCGGTGCCGATGGTCATGTAGTCGGCGTCGAGGTCCCCCTTGACCTCCTTGTACGAGCGCAGCACCGCCGGCACGTCGACCTGGATCTGCGAGGAGGCGTGGCACATCAGCTCGGTGGTGTCGCCGTTGCCGTTGAGGTCGAGCACGTCGGGGGTGCTGCCGCTGTCGGAGCCGGAGTACATGCAGGCGACCGGGGCGGTGGGCTGGTCGACGGTGACGTAGACGTCGTTGGTCAGCGTGCCGGAGCGGATGCTGTCGGCGACCTGGACGTCGAAGAGCATCCGGTAGGCCATGGCGTCGTGCAGGTACGTCGAGTCGGGGGCGCCGGCCGGCCATTCCATCTTGACGAGCTGGCGCCCGTCCGGGCCCGGGGTCACGGTGATCGACGAGGGGGCCTTGGCGTCGGGGTAGTCGGGGTCGGGCCGGGCCGAGCCGTCGATGTAGACCACGCCGGCGGGCAGCAGGTCGTACAGGACGAGCGGGCGGTCCAGGTCGTGGGCGCTGCGGTTGTACGGGATGACCTGGAAGGTGGCCTTGCCGCCGGGGGCGGACAGCTCGCCGGCCACGGTGGTCTTGGCGGCGCCGAGGTTGGTGGCCTGGGTGATGGTGGTCCGGGCGCAGGCGTTGGCGTTGGCGGTGGTGGTGCCGTCGGTGGCGCTGGTGTCCACGCAGTTGGTCAGCGGCTCGGGGGCGGGGCGCCCGTCGTGGCCGGGGGTGGCGACCTGGGTGACCAGCTGCACCGCGTTGCCGGGGCTCCAGCCGGTGGGGATCGGGCCGTTCCAGGTGAGCTCGAGGCCGTCCAGCCACTGCCCGGCGGGGATGCCGAGCACGTCGTTGGCCGGGTCGCCCGCGCCCTGGGCGAAGGTGAGCCGCCGTGCGGTGGAGCCGTTGAACGGCGTGCCCGGGGTGAAGGTGTGCCAGGTGGGGTCGCCGTTGAGGCGGTACTGCAGGGTCAGTTGGATGCTGGTGGGGTTCCACGGCTCCAGCTGGAGGGACTGCGGGAAGATCCAGTTGTAGACGCCGTCGGTGGAGCCCGCTCCGGGGTCGGTGATGGTCAGGCTGGTGGCCGGGCCCGCCGTGTTGGTGGCGGAGAGGCTGAAGGAGTTGAGGTCGCCGTTGGTGGTGGTGTCGCGCCAGACCTTGCTGGCGGTCACCACCACGCCGGTCACCGGGGGCTGGAACGTGTTGGTGGTGACGGACGAGGTGTCCAGCTGCCGTTCGGCCTCGGTGAGCGGCGCGCCGAGCAGGTCGACGGTGTTCTCGGAGGTGGTCCCGTCCGGGAAGGAGGCCGCCGGGTAGTTGACCACCAGGACGCCCGGGTTGCGGCAGCCGCCGCGCCCGTTGCCGGACACGAACGGGCCGATGTCGTAGCCCCAGGTGTTCGGGCCGGGCGGCACCTGCGTCCAGCCCGGCGAGCGGCCGGTGTCCACCACCGCGCCGGGCGGCAGGGTGTCCAGCAGCCGGCTGCTGTCCAGGTCGACGTTGGGCACGTTGTCGGTGGCGCAGGGGGTGAACTGGTAGGTGACGGTGCGGTTGTCGCTGCTGGAGGTCTGGATGCCCTTGGTCACCGTGTACTGCGGCTGCACCTGGGCCGTGGTGTTCGCGGTGGCGGTCTGCGAGGTCTCGCCGGTGGCCGACATGGTGGCCGAGTTGGTCGAGGTGGCGCCGTTCGGGGTGGTGAAGTTCGGGTACTTCATCGTCACCGTGATGGTGGCGGTGGTGCCCGGACTGAGGTCCTTCAGCCTGATGTCCATCGTGCCGCCCGTCGCGCCCGCGGCGGGTACCGTGGAGGCGGCCACGTCGACGGAGGACGGGTCCGGCGTCCAGCCGAGGAACTGCATGTTCGACGGCAGGGTGTCGAGGATGTTCCCGCCCGTGCACTCGGTGATGGAGCAGGTGTAGCGCAGCGTGTAGGTGACGTTCTCCCCCGGGGAGACGGTCGCCTTGTCGACGCTCTTGGTGAAGGAGATCGCGGCCTGGGCCGGTGGGGCCAGCACGCTGCTGCTCAGCAGCGAGCCGGCCACCAGCGCCAGGACCGAGGCGATCCGCCCGGTCCGGAATGGAAGTCGCATAGCGGGCAGTCCAGCCGATCGCCCCGGCGCACCGGTCGGCGACACGAGGGCCGGTCGCGGCGGTTCACCTGCTCGGCGGTCACCCGCCCGGCGGCAACGCGGCCCGGGGCGGTACGGCGTTCCGGGACGGTCCGGCGTTCCGTGGGGGCTTTGCGGCCGACGGGCCGGGCCGCCCCCGCCGAGCTCCCCCCGGCGGGCGGCGCAACCGGAGCGCCGGGCGGCGCGACCCGGGTGGCTCAGCCGAACATCACACCGGTCTCCCGGGCCAGGGTGTCCAGCCGGTACTGGGTGACGTGCTCGACGTTCGCCGGGTCGATCGTGCGCACGCCCTCGGCGGCGAGCCGCTCGTTGATCTCCTCCAGGTGCTCCCGGACGACCTGCTTCTCCGCCTCGGCGGTGCGGCCCTGGTGCGGCCGTCCGGCGTGCTCCAGGCCGGCGTGGTCGACCCGCTCCCGGCCGGCGGCGGGCGCCGCCCCGCGCACGGTGGTGGGCGTGGCCTCCCGCACGGGGGTGGGCGCCGTCTCGCGCGCGGCCGTCCGGGCGGCCGGGCGGGCGCCGCGCAGCACCTCGGCCATCGGCGCGGCCGAGGCCAGCCGGTCGAAGGTCGCCGCCTCCATCACCACCGTCTGCGGCTCCGCCCGGTCCGGGTGGTGCAGCTCGACGGTGACCAGGTCGAGCGCCAGCTCCCGCACGCCGCCCAACTCCCCGGCCAGCGCGTCGATCTCGACCGGACCGTCCGTCAGGTCGGGGTGCCGGAGCACCACCACCCGCACCAGGTCCGCGTCGCTCTCCGCGTGCTTGCCGGTCAGGTCCGAGAACCGGATGATCTTCTGGCCCATGTCTCCCTCTCCTGTGCCCCTGTGATCAGCCGAGAGCCTACGCCGGGATGATCATCGGCGCGCGCGAGCGGCCGGGCCCGGGGGAGCAC
>NZ_JBHVEU010000611.1:0-4290 GCF_042802075.1 Kitasatospora sp. NPDC057518 | reverse complement strand
GGTAGGGGCGCGGCGGTCCGGCCGGCGCGCCCCTCCCGCGTCCGTGCCCCGGCCCGGGCGTAACCGGCCCCGCCCCGGGCCGTCATGCACGGTGTGTGCACCGCCCTCCCCTTCGCCCCCTCCGCCGAGGACGTCTACCTCGACGAGTGTCGCCGCCGCGCGGTCCGCGAGACCGTCGCCGCCCTGCCCGGCCGCTGTCCGCAGCTGATGGCCGCGCTCGCCGAGGATCCGCCGCCCACCTACCGTGAGCTCTCCGAGCGGCTCGGCATGCCGCGCGGCTCGATCGGCCCCACCCGCTCCCGCTGCCTGGCCTGCCTGCGGATGCTGCTCCACACCGAGCGCTACCCCTGAGCGCAAGCCCGTGCGACCGAGCGGAACGTGTGCGGCACGGGGGGTGACCCTCCTCACGTCCGCCCCCGCGAAGGTTGAGGGAAGCTGACACCCGGGTAGAGCGCTGGCGAACGCAGCCCTTGACGGTGGCGCGATCACTCGGATACTGAGCGTGAGCGCGCCTACCCTCCGCGCGCCGCGCACGACGACTGGGGAGGCCCCTCCACATGGGCATGAGCGTGATCATCTCGGCCGCGGAGGCCGAGGACGCGGAGCAGATCCTCAAGCTCCAGTACCTCGGCTACCAGCCCGAGGCCGAGCTGTACGGCGACTGGGCGATCGAGCCCCTGACGCAGAGCCTGGAGAGCCTGCGCGCCGAACTGTCCGAGCAGCACTTCCTGGTCGCCAGGCTGGGCGACGAGGTGGTCGGCACCGTCCGCGGCCACGTCGGCGCCGACGGCGTCGGCCGGATAGGGCGCCTGGTGGTCCATCCGCGGATGCAGCGCCACGGCCTCGGCGGCCGACTGCTGGACGCGCTGGAGCGCCGCCTGGCCCAGGACGGCCGGGTGAGCGCCTACCGGCTGTTCACCGGCCACCGCAGCCTGGGCAACCTGCGGCTGTACGCTCGGCAGGGGTACCGTCAGACCCGGGTCGAGCAGGTCAGCACCCGGCTGAGCTTCGTCCACCTGGAGAAGGCGGCCGCCGAGCCGCTCGCCGCGACGGCCTGAGCCCGCCGCCCCCGCGCTTTCCCGGCGCCGCCACCATCCGGACCACCGGTGGCGGCGCCGAGCCGTATCCGCGCTGGTCAACGGTGGTGAGTGTCCGCAATGCGGACAGCTGCGGGAAACAATTGGGCAGGAATCAACCCATCTGTTTTACTGGCTCACATGACTGCGACGACGAACTGGACCCCCACCGGCACCCTGCCGGCAGGTGAGCGTGCCATGTGTCGTCGAATGTGTCACTGCTGAGGGCCACCGCCCCCGGCGCCCCGCTGAGGGCGCCTCCTCCTCGCGCCCCGAAGCGAGACTCCGGCGCCGCTCCCGCCCGTGCGAGCGCGCCCCTCCTCCCGGACCCCTCCCTTTGCCGTGCCCGCCGACCCGCGGGCCCGGGTGACTCGTTAGGGCCACGCCGTCGCGCGGCCCGGCCGTCCAGCGGCCACGATCAAGGGGCGGCAGGTCCGGACCCTCCCGGCGCAGCGCCGTAACGCCGCCGCCGGCCGCAAGCCGGTCGGGCGGTCGGACCACGCCGCCCGCCCCCGACCCACGGAAAGCCGCTGTGATCACCACCACGGACCTGACGAAGGTCTACCGTTCCCGAGGCCGCGAGGTGACCGCCCTCGCCGGTGTCGACCTGCACGTCCGCCCGGGCGAGGTCTACGGAGTCGTCGGCACCAGCGGTGCCGGCAAGTCCACCCTCATCCGCTGCGTGAACATGCTGGAGCGCCCGACCTCCGGCACGGTCACCGTGGACGGGGTCGAGCTGACCGCGCTGTCCGGCGGCGAGAACCGGGCCGGCCGCGAACTGCGCGAGGCCCGCCGCCGGATCGGCATGGTCTTCCAGCACTTCAACCTGCTCTCCTCGCGGACGGTGCAGCAGAACGTCGAGCTCCCGCTGGAGATCGTCGGCCTGGACCGCACCGAGCGCCGCCGCAAGGCCGCCGAGCTGCTGGAGCTGGTCGGCCTCGGCGACAAGGCCCGCAGCTACCCCAACCAGCTCTCCGGCGGCCAGAAGCAGCGCGTCGGCATCGCCCGCGCACTGGCCGGCGACCCGAAGGTGCTGCTCTCCGACGAGGCCACCTCGGCGCTCGACCCGGAGACCACCCGCTCGATCCTCAAGCTGCTGCGCGACCTCAACCAGCAGCTGGGCCTCACCGTCCTGCTGATCACCCACGAGATGGACGTCATCAAGTCCGTCTGCGACTCCGCCGCCCTGATGCGCGGCGGCCGGGTGGTGGAGTCCGGCGAGCTGACCGACCTGCTGGCCAAGCCCGGCTCGGAGCTGGCCCGCGAACTGTTCCCGCTCAGCGAGTTCGGCACCGGCCACCCCGGCTCGACCGTGCTGGAGATCACCTTCCAGGGCGACAGCTCGGCCCAGCCGTTCGTCTCCCAGCTCGCCCGCACGTACCAGATCGACATCAACATCCTCGGCGCCGCGGTGGAGACCATCGCCGGCCGGATGGTCGGCCGGATGCGGGTCGAGCTGCCGGGCGGCCACCAGGACAACGTGGTGCCGATCGGCTACCTGCGCGAGCAGGGCCTGCAGGTGGACGTGATCGGTACGGCGAACGGAGCGGTGGCATGACCTGGGACCAGATGTGGGAGCTGATGTGGCCCGCCACCCAGGAGACCTTCCAGATGGTCGGGGTGTCCGCGCTCGTCACCGTGCTGCTCGGCCTGCCGCTGGGCGTGCTCCTGGTGCTCACCGACAAGGGCGGCCTGCTGGCCAACCGGGCCGTCAACAAGGCCATCGGCTTCGTCGTGAACATCGCCCGTTCGGTGCCGTTCATCATCCTGATGATCGCGCTGATCTCCTTCACCCGCTGGCTGGTCGGCACCTCCATCGGCTGGCAGGCGGCGACCGTGCCGCTGACCATCGGCGCCATCCCGTTCTTCGCCCGCCTGGTCGAGACCTCCGTCCGTGAGGTCGACAAGGGGCTGGTCGAGGCGGTCCAGTCGATGGGCGGCAGCACCTGGACGATCGTCCGCAAGACCCTGCTGCCCGAGGCCCTGCCCGGCATCGTGGCCTCGGTCACCACCACGGTCATCACCCTGGTCGGCTACTCCGCGATGGCCGGCACCGTCGGCGGCGGCGGCCTCGGCACCCTCGCCGTCAACTACGGCTACCAGCGCTTCGAGACCGCCTTCATGTGGGTCATCGTGGCCGAGCTGGTGATCATCGTCACCGCCGTCCAGCTGATCGGCGACTTCGCCGTCCGGCGGCTGTCCCACCGCGGCCGCACCGGCGGCCGGACGCGGCTGCTCGGCCGCACCCCGGCGGCTCCCGACAAGGACCTCGCCGCCTCCTAGACCTCCCTCGTCCGACCCCGGACGCGGCTCCCCGTTCCACGCAGAAAGGCACTTTTCGTGCGCAACGCCCTGAAGTTCACCAGCATCCTCGCCACCGCCGGCATCGCCCTCTCGCTCGCCGCCTGCGGCAGCTCGGGCTCCTCCTCCTCCGACGCGAACGCGCCGCTGAAGGTCGTGGCCAGCCCCACCCCGCACGGCCAGATCCTGAAGTACGTCAAGGACAACCTCGCGGAGAAGGCGGGCCTCAAGCTCGACATCAAGGAGGTCACCGACTACGTGACCCCCAACACGGCGGTGCAGGACGGTTCGGCCGACGCCAACTACTTCCAGCACGTCCCGTACCTGGAGGACTTCAACAAGAAGCACGGCACGAACATCGTGTCGGTCGAGCCCGTGCACCTGGAGCCGCTGGGCCTCTACTCCAAGAAGGTCAAGGCGATCGGCGACCTCGCGGACGGCGCCACCATCGGCCTGCCGAACGACGCCACCAACGAGGGCCGGGCGCTCAAGCTGCTCGCCGACAACAAGCTGATCACCCTCAAGGACGGCGTCACCACCACCGCCACCCCGGCGGACGTGACCGGCAACCCGAAGAACTTCAAGTGGAAGGAGCTGGAGGCCGCCCAGCTGCCCCGCTCCGTCGCCGACCTCGACGCCGCCGTCATCAACGGCAACTACGCGATCGACTCCGGCCTGAAGCCGGCCACCGACGCCCTGGTGCTGGAGAAGGCCGAGGGCAACCCGTACGCCAACATCCTCGCCGTCAAGAAGGGCAAGGAGAACGACCCGCGGGTCAAGAAGCTGGCCGAGCTGCTGCACTCCGACGAGGTCAAGAAGTACATCGACGACACCTTCCAGGGCTCGGTCATCCCGGCCTTCTGATCGTCGTACGGTCATACCTCGTAACGCCCGACCGGGCCCCCACCGCACC
>NZ_JBHVEU010000610.1:0-4294 GCF_042802075.1 Kitasatospora sp. NPDC057518 | reverse complement strand
GTGCGGGGCCACCCACCCGCACCGCCCGCCCCCCTTCCCACCACACCCGAAGGGAAGCGCAGCCATGTCCGTAACCGGATTCCCGTCACCCGTCGCCGAATCGGCGGCCGGGAGGCTGGTCGCCGAGAACCTGGCGGCCGGCTCCTGGAACGACGCGGCGGTCAAGTTCGGCAACACCTTCGGCGCCGTCGCGGGCTTCCTGGGCATCCTGCTGGTGGTCTTCCTGGCCGCCGGTCGGGCCCGGGGCCGCCTGGCCCGACCGCTGGCGGTCGCGGTGTTCCTCGGCCCGGCGGTGCTGCTGCTGGCCGTCGGCCTGGTCGTGCCGCTGGTCCGCACGGTCTACCTCAGCCTCCAGAACGACGACGGCACCCGGTTCGTCGGCGGTGAGAACTTCGGCTGGGCCCTCACCTCCGACTCGGTGCAGAAGGTGCTGGTCAACACGCTGCTCTGGCTGGTGGTCGCGCCGCTCGTGGCGACCGGGCTGGGGCTGGTGCTGGCGCTGCTGGTCGACCGGATGCGCGGCCAGTCGGTGTACAAGTCGCTGATCTTCATGCCGATGGCGATCTCGCTGGTCGGCGCGTCGATCATCTTCAAGTTCGTCTACGAGTCGCGCGGGCCGGGCCAGCCGCAGATCGGCCTGCTCAGCCAACTCGCCGTCGCCGTGGGCTGGGACGATCCGCCGAACTGGCTGCTCTCGCAGCCGCTGAACACCTTCCTGCTGATGGCGGTGATGGTCTGGGTGCAGACCGGCTTCGCGATGGTGGTGCTGTCGGCGGCGATCAAGGCGATCCCGGACGAGGTGGTGGAGGCGGCCCGGCTGGACGGCGCGAGCGGGGTGCGGCTGTTCTGGTACGTCACCGTGCCGATGATCCGCACCACCGTGATGGTCGTACTGACCACCGTCATGATCATCACCCTGAAGGCCTTCGACATCGTCCGCACCATGACCGGCGGCAACTTCGGCACCCAGGTGCTGGCCAACGAGATGTACTCGCAGTCCTTCGTGCAGTTCAACTCCGGCCGGGGCAGTGCCCTCGCGGTGCTCCTCTTCCTCGCGGTGCTGCCGCTGGTGGCCTACAACATCGTGCAGCTGCGGAAGGAGCGTGAGGTCCGGTGACCGGGACGGGCGGCCGGGAGCGGCCGGCGGAGTCGGTGCGGTCGGTGAAGGCGGTGCGGCCGGTGAAGTCGGTGCAGCCGGTGCGGCCAGTGCGGAAGGCCTTCAGCAGTCCGCTGGCCTCGGTGTTCGTGATCGCGATGACGGTCCTCTGGACGATCCCGACGCTGGGCCTGCTGGTGACTTCTCTGCGCCCCAAGCAGGACGTGACGGCCAGCGGGTGGTGGAACGCCTTCCTCCATCCGGACCTCGGCCTCGGCAACTACCACTCGGTGCTGTTCGAGGGCGGGTCCGGCGCCTCCACCGGCCTGATGCCCTTCCTGGTCAACTCGCTGGCGATCAGCGTCCCGGCGACGGTCTTCCCGCTGGCACTGGCGGCGATGGCGGCGTACGCGCTGGCCTGGGTGCGGTTCCGGGGGAGCGACGCGGTCTTCTTCACGGTGTTCGCGCTCCAGGTGGTGCCGCTCCAGATGGCGCTCATCCCGCTGCTCCGGCTGTTCGCCGGCGGTGCGCACCTGGGCTCGCTGACGCTGATCCCAGCGGTGGACCTCAAGGGCAGCTACGCACCGGTCTGGCTGGCGCACACCATGTTCGCGCTGCCGCTGGCGGTGTTCCTGCTGCACAACTTCATCGCCCAGCTGCCGCGCGACCTGATGGAGGCCGCGGTGGTGGACGGCGCCTCGCACTTCAAGATCTTCCGCTCGATCGTGCTGCCGCTGTGCACCCCGGCGCTGGCCTCGTTCGCGATCTTCCAGTTCCTGTGGGTCTGGAACGACCTGCTGGTGGCGCTGACCTTCGCGGGCGGCACACCGGAGGTGGCGCCGATGACGGTGCGGCTGGCGCAGCTGTCCGGCTCCCTCGGCGGGCGCTGGGAGCTGCTCACGGCGGGGGCGTTCCTGTCGATCATCGTTCCGTTGATCGTCTTTTTCAGTCTCCAGCGCTACTTCGTCCGGGGGCTGCTGGCCGGATCGGTGAAGGGGTAGCCAGGGGAGTCCTGTGGTGGTGAGGTCATTCTGAACGCGTTCGAAATCGATTTTTGAACTTGTTCAGAATGGTCTACAGTCGGCAGCGGCCGGGCGTTGAGCGCGCCGGTCCGCGGGCCGCCCGACGGGTGGCGTCCGCATGCCTGCCGACCACTGAGGGGGACTCATGCCGGGCCCGTCCACGCCTGCCCCGTCCGATTCGCCCGGTCCGACCGAGTCGGCCGACTCGACCTCGCCGGGGTCGACTGAGTCGCTCGATCCGACTGGGTCACCTGACTCGACTGGGTCGCCCGACTTGATCGCGCCGGGGGCGACTGGGTCGTCCGACTTGACTGAGTCGCCCGACCTGACCGGGTCGCCCGATCTGGTCGCGCCGGGGTTGACCGAGTCTCCTGACCTGACTGGGGCACCTGACCTGACCGGGTCGCCCGATCCAGTCACGCCGGGATCGACTGGGTCACCCGACCCGACCAGGTCGCCCGATCCAGTCGCGCCGGGTCCGACCCAGTCGTCCAATCGGTACGACGCGTTCGACCCGTACGGTCCGTACCGCCTGGCGGGTACCCACCCGCAGAGCAGGCCGGGCTCGGGCCGGGCGCCCGGCGTGGCCGTGCCCTCGCCCCCCGCGTGGCTGGCCCCCAGTGCCCCCGAGCGCCGGTCGGGGGCCACCCCCAAGATCCTCCTGGCGGCCCTGCTCACCGGCCTGCTGACGGCCTGGATGCTCTACGACGGCCTGGGGCCCAACCTGCTGCTGCTCGGCGCCGCCACCGCCGTCGGGGCGGGGATCGCCGCCCGGACGGCCGGGCGCCGGATCCGGCCCTGGACGACGGTGTGGAGCCTGCTCGCCCTCGCCCTGCTCGCCGTCCCGGCCCGGTGGGACGCCGGCTGGCCCGCGGTGCCGGCCGTGGTCGGCGCGCTGGCGCTGGCCTCGCTGGCCCTGCACGGCGGCCGTCGCTGGCCGGGTGTGCTGTTCCCGCTGCCCGGCATCGTGTGGCAGCTGGTGTCCTCGGTGGTCTGGGTCTGGGAGAGCATGGACCGGCGGCCGCTGCCCGGCCGCGACCGGATCGTCCCGGTGCTCAAGGCGCTCGGGGTCGCCGCCGCCCTGCTGACCGTCTTCGGCCTGCTGTTCGCCAGCGCCGACGCCGCCATGGCGGATCTGCTGGGCGGTCTCAGTCCGGATCTCGACCTCGACCAGCTCCCGGGGCGCGGCGCGCTGTTCGTGCTCGGAACGGTGACCGTGCTGGGCTTCGCGCACATGGCCGCCGGCCCGCGCCGCTGGGACCGTACGGTGATCCGGCCGGGCCGGGAGCGGCGGCGGCTGGAGTGGGCGCTTCCGCTGATCGGGCTGAACCTGATGTTCGGTGTCTTCGCGGTGATCCAGGCCGTGGTGGTGCTCGGCGGAGCGGACGCCGTGCTGAGCAACACGGGGATGAGCCGCTCCGAGTACGCCCGGCAGGGCTTCTGGCAGCTGAGCGTGATCACCGTGCTGACGCTGGTCGTGGTGGCGGTCGCCAACCGCTGGGCGCCGCGCACCACCGTGGCCGACCGCCGGGTGGCGCGGATCCTGCTCGGGCTGCTCTGCCTGCTGGCGTTGGCCGTGGTGGCCTCGGCGCTCGGCCGGATGTGGTTCTACGTGGATGCCTCCGGGCTCACCCGGCTGCGGCTCTGGGTGCTGGTGGTCGAGGTCTGGCTGGGTGCCGTCTTCCTGCTGCTGATCGCCGCCGGGCTGACCCGCCGTGCCGGTTGGCTGCCGCGCGTCGTCGTCCTCAGCGGGATGCTCACCGTCGCGGTCTACGGCCTGATGGGCCCGGACGCGATCGTCGCCGAGCAGAACGTCACCCGGTACGAGCAGGCCCTGCGGGACGACCCGCGCGCCGCGGCCATCGACCTGCGCAACGTCCGCGGGCTCTCGGCGGACGCGGTACCCGCCCTGGACCGGCTCCCCGAGCCGCAGCGGAGCTGTGCGCTGCAGCTGATCGGGCAGCGCCTGGGGGCGGAGTCGAAGCCCTGGTACGCGACCAACCTCGCGGCCGCCCGGGCCCGGGAGATCCTGGCGGAGCGGCCGCGGGTCGACTCGACGACGGTCGGCCGTACGGCCTGCGATCAGGCGGGGCTGGCGTACGAGGCCTGGTAGACCGCCCGAGGGTGGAGGCGGGGGCCGCGGACAGCGGTAGGGCCGGCCGGGAGCGTGCTGCTC
>NZ_JBHVEU010000609.1:0-4302 GCF_042802075.1 Kitasatospora sp. NPDC057518 | reverse complement strand
CTCCCTCACGCGTCTGCGGAGAACCCCCACCCGGCCGTTCCCGCACCGTAACGCGTGTCGCGTAAGGTGTGGCGGCATGGGAGAGCAGGCCGGGAATCCCGGCGGACCGGAACCGGTGAAGAAGCGCCTCGGCGTGATGGGCGGCACCTTCGACCCGATCCACCACGGCCACCTCGTCGCCGCCAGTGAGGTCGCGAGCGCGTTCCACCTGGACGAAGTGATCTTCGTGCCGACCGGGCAGCCGTGGCAGAAGAGCGACCGGCACGTCACCCCGGCCGAGGACCGCTACCTGATGACGGTCATCGCCACCGCCGAGAACCCGCAGTTCTCGGTCAGCCGGATCGACATCGACCGCGAGGGCCCGACGTACACCGTCGACACCCTGCGCGACCTGCACGCCCTGCACCCGGACGCCGACCTCTTCTTCATCACCGGCGCCGACGCGCTCGCCCAGATCCTGTCCTGGCGCGACTCCGACGAGCTCTTCTCGCTGGCCCACTTCATCGGATGCACCCGCCCGGGGCACACTCTGTCGGACGCCGGGCTTCCGGTGGGCGGGGTCTCCCTGGTGGAGGTCCCGGCGCTGGCCATCTCCTCCACGGACTGCCGCAACCGGGTCGCCAAGGGCGAACCGGTCTGGTACCTCGTCCCGGACGGCGTGGTCCGCTACATCGACAAGCGGGCGCTGTACGCGCCGCGCGGGGACTGATCCGGGAGCGGTGCATGACTGATCGCAGCGACGGCCGGCGGCCGGAGGACTGGTCCACCGGGCAGTACCAGCAGCCGTACCAGGGCTACCAGCAGCCGCAGGACCCGCAGCCGCAGCCGCAGCAGCAGCCGCAGGCGCAGGCGCAGTCGTACGAGCAGCAGCAGTACGAGCAGCAGTACGACCAGTACGGGCAGCCGGTGTACGGGCAGGGCGCGTACGGCTACCAGCAGCAGGGCTACCAGGGGTACGACGGGTACCAGCAGGGCGGGCAGTTCCCGCAGCAGCAGCCGTACGAGCAGCAGCAGTACGACCAGCAGTACGACCAGTACGGGCAGCCGGTGTACGGGCAGGGCACGTACGTCTACCAGCAGCAGGGCTACCAGGGGTACCAGGAGCAGCCGTACCAGGCGGCCGCCCCGGTCGTGACCGAACCGCAGGCGCCGTCGCAGGCGCAGGAACCGGTGCAGGCCGAGCCGGCCGCGGCCGCGGCGGTCGCACCGGCGCGTCCGCGGGTGCCCCGGCCGGCCGCCGAGCCGGTGCCGGCCAAGGCCGAGCCGCCGTCCGAGCAGGTCGCCGGGGCGCGGGCCGGGAAGGCGGGGAAGGCCGGGAAGGGCGGGAAGGGCGGCGGCAAGGCGCCCGACGACAGCTACACCACGGGGGAGTTCACCTTCGTCGACGAGGAGGCGGAGGAGACCGAGGACGTCATCGACTGGCTGAAGTTCGCCGAGTCCCGCAGCGAGGTGCGCGCCGAGCGCCGCCGCAAGCTGCGCAACCGGCTGATCGGCCTCGGTGCGGTGGTGGCGCTGGCCGCCGCCGGCGTCGGCGGGTACCTCTTCCTCACCGGCGGCAAGCCGACCGCGGCCGCCGCCGCCGGCGGGCGCCAGGTCAACGTCGTCCACCTGCGCGACCTCCAGGGCAAGGTGTCCAGCGCGCTGCTGGTCAACGACGCCTCCGGGAAGAAGGGCACGGTGCTGCTGCTGCCCGACACCCTGCGGCTGCCCGGCCCGGGCGACCCGCCGGTCACCACGGTCGGCCAGTCCATGGACGGCATCGGCGCCTCGGCGACCCGCGACGGCCTGTCCACCGTGCTCGGCGCCCCGGTGGCCGGCACCTGGCGGCTGGACACCCCGTACCTGGAACTGCTGGTCTCCCAGCTCGGCGGCGTCCGGGTGGACACCAACGCCGAGACCCACGAGGGCGGCAAGCCGGACGGCAAGCCGCTGTCCGCGGCGGGCAAGAACACCATGCTCAGCGGGAAGGCCGCGGTCGCCTACGCCACCCTGCAGAACCCCGGCGAGAACCGGGACGCCCAGCTGGCCCGGTTCGGGCAGGTCATGGACGCGCTGGTGCGCGCCATGCCGACCGAGTTCAAGGACGCCAAGGACGACGTGCACCGGATGAACGCGGTGCTCGACCCCTCGCTGCCCGAGGACGCCCTCGCCGGGGTGCTCGTCCAGCTCTCCCAGCAGGCGAAGGACGGCCACTTCGGCACCACCGCGCTGACCGTCAAGCCGGACGGCAGCCTGGACGAGGCGACCGCGGGCAAGCAGGTCAAGGACGTGCTGGGCGGCACCGTGAAGTCCGCGGCCGCCGGCGACGCCCCGGTCCGGGTCGCGGTCCAGGACTCCAGCGGCAACGACGCGGCGGCGGCCGCCGTACAGGTCCAGATCGTCAACTCCGGCCTGACCTTCATCCCGGGCGGGGCCAAGGGCGCCCCGCAGGCCACCAGTGAGATCCGCTACACCGACGACGCCCGGCAGGGCGCGGCGAAGTCGCTGGCGACCAGCCTCGGCCTGCCGGACACGGCGGTGAAGAAGGTGACCGGCGACACCCAGAACGCGGACCTGCTGGTGGTGCTCGGCAAGGACTACCAGCCGCCGAAGACCCAGTAGGGCGGTGGCCCGGGCCCGGCGGGGGTCCGGGCGTGGTGGCGGCGGGGGCGGTGGCCCGGTATTGGCCTGGGGGCCCGGGGCTCGGGGGCCAGGAAAAACGGTTCCGGGCCCGCCCGGGCGGCGTGAGATCCTGGAAGGCGACCCCGGCCGAGCGCCGGGGCGCCCCCCAAGCCGCCGAGCCGGAAGAACACCGTGACCGTTACCGACCACAGCCAGCAGCTCATCACCGTCGCCGCGCAGGCGGCGGCCGACAAGCTCGCGCACAACATCATCGCCTTCGACGTCAGCGAGGTGCTGTCGATCACCGACGCCTTCCTGATCGCCTCCGCGAACAACGACCGCCAGGTCCGCTCGATCGCCGAGGAGATCGAGGACCAGCTGCGCGAGCAGCTGGACATCAAGCCGGTGCGCCGCGAGGGCGAGCGCGACGGCCGCTGGATCCTGCTCGACTACCTGGACATCGTCGTGCACGTCCAGCACGCCGAGGAGCGCTCCTTCTACTCGCTGGACCGGCTCTGGAAGGACTGCCCCGAGCTCCCGCTGCCCGAGGACGCCCTGGCCTCGCGCAACCGTCCGGACGCGTTCACCGACGAGGCCGGCAACGTCGTCGCCCCCGCCGACGACTTCGGCAAGCCCGAGGACCTGCACTGAGCCGGGGCCCGCGCGGCCCGCGCATCGTCTTCTGGCGGCACGGCCAGACCTCCTGGAACCTCGAATCGCGCTTCCAGGGCACCACGGACATCGAGCTGACCGGCCAGGGCGTCCAGCAGGCCCAGCGGGCGGCCCGGCTGCTCTCCGGGCTCCGTCCCGACCTGCTGATCTCCTCGGACCTCCAGCGGGCCCGGCGCACCGCCGCGGAGCTGGCCGAGGTCACCGGGCTCGACGTGCGGCACCACGAGGGCCTGCGGGAGACCTTCGCGGGCTCCTGGCAGGGCCTGACCAACGCCGAGATCCGCGAGCGCTTCCCGGAGGAGTACGAGGCCTGGGCGGCCGGTGAGCCGGTGCGGCGGGGCGGTGACGGCGAGCTGGCCACCGAGGTCGCCGACCGCTCGGTGCCGGTGGTCCTGGACGCCGTCGGCAAGCTCCCCGAGGACGGCACGCTGGTGGTGGTCAGCCACGGCGGGACGATCCGCACCATGCTCGGGCGGCTGCTCGACATGGAGCCGGACCAGTGGGAGCGCTTCGGCGGACTGTCCAACTGCTGCTGGTCGGTGCTCGGCCAGGGCACGCGCGGCTGGCGCCTGCTGGAGCACAACGCGGGCACCCTCCCGCAGCCGGTCATCGGCGACGACACCTGAGCCGAGCCGTACCGGCTCGGGCGGCACCGGGTGCCGGGGGCCCTCACGGGGCCCTCGGCGGGGGTCCGGAGGGAGCGGATTTCGCAGTTCCGGCCCTGACCAGCTAGAGTCTTCCTCGTTCGCAGGGAAGGAACGCGGCCCGGAAGGGAAGCGGGAGATCCGGTGAGTGCGGGGCTATAGCTCAGTTGGTAGAGCGCTTGCATGGCATGCAAGAGGTCTGGGGTTCAATTCCCCATAGCTCCACTCCGCATCGGCGGTCGTGGTCAGCCAGGGTCGCCCGTGTCGCGGGGCTATAGCTCAGTTGGTAGAGCGCTTGCATGGCATGCAAGAGGTCTGGGGTTCAATTCCCCATAGCTCCACAGTAGTTCGGAAGGCCGTCACCCAAGGGGTGGCGGCCTTCCGG
>NZ_JBHVEU010000608.1:0-4317 GCF_042802075.1 Kitasatospora sp. NPDC057518 | reverse complement strand
CGGGCCTGGCGCTCCACAGTCGGAAGGGTCCGGCACCACACAGGTGCCGGACCCTTCCGCGTTCCCCCGGCACTTGATCACTCGGCGCCCAATCGCCCGCCGAAGCCTCAGTACGTGAACTGGATCTGTCGGCCGTCCACGGCGTGGTTCCTGATGTTCGGCGCCGGACCGCCGGCCGGCTTCACGGCGAGGGACACGTTGTAGGTCGTGCCGCGGACCAGGGACTGGTTGACGGGCGTCTCCTTGCGCACCTCGGCGGAGGACTCCAGGGGGACGCCGGTCCACGACACGGCCTGGCCGTTCGCCGGGTACACGGCCGCGGTGCCGCTGCCGTCCTTGAGCCACAGGTACACGTCCGCGGACGTCGCCGGGTCCGCCTTGGCGTAGGCCACCATGTAGACGGTGTTCCCGGCCCGCCGGAAGCAGACCCTGATCGTGCTCCCTGCGGCGTCACCGGGCGACTCCGCAGCGCACTGCTCCCCCGCCACCGCGGCCGGCGGCGGCTCCGGGTGCTGCGCGGACGGTGTCGAACCGGCGCTGCCCGTACTGGTCGCGTACTTGACCGCGAGCGACCCCCCGCCCAGGACGATGGCCACCGCGGCACCGAGGGACGCCACGATCCGGACCGTCCCGTGGGCCCGGGGCGAATCCGGTGCCGAAACACGGCCCCGGACTCCTTCGGCGTTCTTCTCGACCTCCAACATGACCGGCTGGACGGGGCCCTGGCCTGCGGAGTTCTCCGCCCCCCGCGCCCCCCGCGTCCTCCGGGGCCGACGCCGGCCTGCCGCCGGGCCCGCCCCTGAACCGTTCCTCTGCTCTTCCATCCACACTCCGTCCGCGTCGGCGAGAGTGGGCAAGAGTGTGGCAGATCGCCCGGCCCTCCTTCACCGCCGCGATCCGGTTCACTCCGGTCGGGCCGCCATCAGGAACACATCGACGACCCGGCCGGAGGGAGGCGGATCCGGCGGGAACCCTCAGACCACCGGTCGGTCAGTTCGGGGACACCACGTCCCAGAGCTGGCGCGGGCTGTTGTCGCGGAGCGCCTTCACCACGGGGCTGTCGTTGCCCTGTGCCGCGATGACGTAGTCCTCGTCCGTGGCCTCGGCGATGACGTACCTGTCGCCCGTCCGGTCGATCTGCCACTGCTGGGTCGGGATGTTGGGGTTGCACGCGACGAGCGGGATCGGCGTGCCGGGCTCCGCGAACGCCTGGAGGCACTTGTCGGGCTTCCCCTTGGACTCGATCAGGTAGCCGCCGGGGGTCGGGCGGAGGATCCAGTCCTGCCAGACCGTGCCGTTGGCCTGCCAGGTGATGGCGTCGGTCCCGTACTTGGCGGAGTCCAGGAAGCCGTTCACGGACTCGTTGTAGAAGCGCACTTCCTGGCCGCCGACGCGCACTTCGCCCGCCGAGGCGGGCGAGGCCGAGGCCACCGCGCCGGTGACGGCCAGGGCGGCGGTCGCGACGGCGGCCGCCTTCTTGATGCTGAACAAGGATTTCTCCTTCTGCGAGGGTGATTCCTCGAATTCCGTGACCGCGTACAGGGCCACGGAGCCGAGGGAACCACCCGCACCGGGCCCCCGCAACGGCAAGTAACCCGGGTGGAGTCAACGCACGAATCGCATTGCCCCGTCTGCCGCAGCGCGGAGTTGCGCCCGGGCTCCCCCTCCCTCCGGCGCAGTCCCTCGGCTCACCATTACGCCAGTCCTATTTGCGCATGATCAGAAAAAGGCCTGATCTCATCCTCTGCGAATTCCCGGAACGGAAGCCGGTTTTCCGCCACCGAGGGCCGGGGTAGGGCCGAGACGTTCGCATCCCGACCGTTTCATCATCACGGCGGGCGCGAAATCCTTGATGCTTTCTTATCGGAAGGACACCCTCATGCACAGGACCCTCCGCAACGCCCTCGCCACCGTCATCGTGACGGGTGCGCTCACCACCGCCGCCGCCCCCGCCGCCCTGGCCGCCGAGCAGACGCCGCCGACCGCGGGGGTGCAGGCAGAGCTCCGCAACCCGAAGACGATCAAGGTGGCCGACTACAACCAGGCCCGCGGCACCCTGATCAACGCCGGCAGCAAGACCGCCGCCAAGTCCCACCCGGCGCACGGCACGAAGGACGTCCCGGTCTCCCACGGCGTCAGCCTGCTGGCGGAGGCCCGCGACGAGTTCCGCGCCGCCGACAAGAACCTGCCGGCGAGCCAGAAGAGGTCCGACATGTCGATCCCGCACTACAACGCCATCCACAACGCGGCCAACACGATGCACATCGACACGTGGTGACACCGCCCCGCTGAGCCCGAACGCCCCGGCCCTCCCCCGGACTTCGGGGGAGGGCCGGGCCGGCCTCAGCCCTCCGGGCGCTTGGGCTCCTCCCGGGGCGCGCTCAGACTGCCGTCCGGGTGGACGTCGAAGACCGTGAGCTTCCTGCGGCCGGTGATGGTGATCCGGTCCGGGCCGGACCAGTCGGCGCGCACGAAGTCGCCGCCCCGGGTGTTCCAGATCCCCATGCTCCAGTGGCGGGCCGACCAGCCGCTGCCGGCCACCAGCTCCACCCGGTAGATCGGGTCGATCGAGAAGGCCACGTTGGTCATGGTCAGCACCCGGTCCGGGCGCCCCGGGGAGGCCTCCCGGTCGGTCCGCCCCTCGCCGCTCACGAGCGCCAGGAACGCGATCAGCGGCCCTCCGAAGACCAGTGCCACCATGGCGACGGCGCAGCCGATCTGCGACACCCAGGTCCGGAACTCCATCCCGATGTACAACGCGACGGCGGTCAGCACGACCGCCGTCCCGACCAACAGGACCGGGTGGTCGAGCCAGCGCTCGACCACCACGAGCCCTCCCGACCGGGACTCGTACCGACCCACCGCGTAGGCCAGCAGCGCCAGGAGCGCGGCCCCTCCGAGCCCCCACACGATCCTTCTGCGGCGTACCGCTGTCACCTTCGCCCCCCGGCGGTTCTTGACCGAACTTTGGCGCGGACCCTACTACAGGCCCGCTACCGCGGCCGGGGCGTGGACGACGGGCCGGCCGGCGTCCCGTCCTCGCCCACGGTGAAGACCTGGACCTCCTTCTCCGAGGTCACCGTGATCCGGTCCGGGCCCGACCACTCGGCCCTGAGCAGGCGTTCGCCCGGCCCCCTGGCACCGAGGGACCAGTGGCGCACCGACCAGCCGCTGCCGGTCAGCAGCTCCACCCGGCGGTCCGGCTCGAACGAGTCGGCGGCATCGGTGAAGACGAGCACCCGGTCCGGGTGGCCCGGGGCGGCTTCCCGCGCGGTCCGCACCCCGGAGTCCCCGGCCACGAGCGTCGACAGCGCGAGCGGCACCCCGAGCAGGACCAGCGCCACCAGGCCGCCGGCCAGGCCGATCTGCGACTCCGGCGTACGGAAGTCCAGCTCGACGATCAGCGAGACCAGCACCAGCACGACCGTCGCCCCGACCAGCAGGACCGGGTGGTCGAGCCAGCGTTCGAGCTCCACCAGCCCACCCGAACGGGAGGCGTGCCGGCCCACCAGGTAGGCCGACAGCGCCACGAGCGCCACGCCTCTGAGCCCCCACGCGATCCCTCTGCGGCGTACCGCTGTCACCTTCGCCCCCCGGCGGTTCTTGACCGAACTTTGGCGCGGACCCTACTACAGGCCCGCTACCGGGACCGGGGCGTGGACGACGGGCCGGCCGGCGTCCCGTCCTCGCCCACGGTGAAGACCTCGATCTCCTTCTCCAAGGTCACCGTGATCCGGCCCGGACCGGACCACTCGGCCCTGACGAAGCCGTCGTCCTCCTCCCAGGTGCCGAGGCCCCAGTGACGGGCCGACCAGCCGGTGCCGGCCACCAGCTCCACCCGGTAGACCGGATCGATCGAGAAGGCGACGTCGGTGACGCTCAGCACGTGGTCGGAGCGGCTCGGGTCGGGCTTGCGGTCGACCAGCCGGCCGTCGCCGCCGAAGACGTACGCCAGGCCGCCGACCGCCGCCCCGATGACGAGCAGCGGCGACAGGACGGCCGCGAAACCGATCTGCGCCCACCTGGTGCGGAACTCGACCTGGGCCACCGCCGAGGCCATGGCCAGGGTGACGGCCGTACCGAGCAGCAGCACCGGGTGGTTCAGCCAGCGTTCGACCTCGACCAGCCCGCCCTGGCGGGAGGAGAAGTAGCCCGGCAGGTACACCAGGAAGGCCGCCAGCGCCGCGCCACGGAGCCACCAGACGACCTGCCCGCGGCGCGTCACCGTCATTTGCTCCCCCCGGAGTTGCCCTTTGCCGGGACTTTACTACGGGGGTGCCGGGCGGCCCGGACGGCGGGTGCTCCGCTGTCCGGGCC
>NZ_JBHVEU010000607.1:0-4340 GCF_042802075.1 Kitasatospora sp. NPDC057518 | reverse complement strand
GCGGGGAAGGTTCTGCGCGGGATCGGCCAGGCACCCGGCGCCGGCCCGGCGGGCGCGGCGGCGGGCGGCGCGGCCTGTACGGGCTGGGGGGCCTGCGCGGCCGGTACGGCGGCGGGCTGGACCGGCGCGGGCGCCACCGGCACCTCGGCCACCGGCGCCACCGCCATCGGAGGCGTCGCCGTCGGAGCCGCCATCGGCATGCCCCCGGGCACCGCCATCGGCGCGGCGAACCCGCCCGCGGACGCCCGTCGCTCCAGCTTGTCCATCCGCGCCTGCAACGACAGCTCGTCGCTGTACGCGCCAGGCAGCATCACCCGGGCGCAGATCAGCTCCAGCTGCAACCGGGGCGCCGCGTTGCCGCGCATCTCGGTCAGCCCGGTGTTGACGAGGTCGGCGGCCCGGCTCAGCTCGGCCGCACCGAACGCGTCCGCCTGCGCCTGCATCACCGCGACCCGGTCCGCCGGGGCGTCGATCAGCCCCTTCTCCCCCGCGTCCGGCACGGTGGCCAGGATCACCAGGTCGCGCAGCCGCTCCAGCAGGTCGGTGACGAAGCGGCGCGGGTCGTGCCCGCCCTCGACCACCCGGTCGATCACCTGGAACACTGTCGCCCCGTCGTGCGCGGCGAAGGCGTCCACCACCTCGTCCAGCAGCGCGGAGTCGGTGTACCCGAGCAGCGCCGTGGCCATCTGGTACGTCACGCCGCCCTCGCCGGCCCCGGCCAGCAGCTGGTCCATGACCGACATCGAGTCACGCACCGACCCGGCCCCCGCCCGCACCACCAGCGGGAACACGGTGTCCTCGACCTGGATCCCCTCCCGGCCGCACACCTCCGCCAGGTAGTCGCGGAGCGTGCCGGGCGGGACCAGCCGGAACGGGTAGTGGTGCGTCCGGGACCGGATCGTCCCGATCACCTTCTCCGGCTCGGTTGTCGCGAAGATGAACTTGAGGTGCTCCGGCGGCTCCTCGACCACCTTCAGCAGCGCGTTGAAGCCGGCCGAGGTCACCATGTGGGCCTCGTCCAGGATGAAGATCTTGTACCGGCTGTGCACCGGCGCGAAGAACGCCCGCTCGCGCAGCTCGCGCGCGTCGTCCACACCACCGTGCGAGGCGGCGTCGATCTCGATCACGTCGATCGACCCGGGCCCGCCGGTCGCGAGGTCCCGACAGGACTGGCACTCCCCGCAGGGCGTCGGCGTCGGCCCCTGTTCGCAGTTGAGGCAACGGGCCAGGATGCGCGCGCTCGTCGTCTTGCCACAGCCGCGCGGCCCGCTGAACAGGTACGCGTGGTTGACCCTGTTGTTGCGCAGGGCCTGCTGGAGCGGAGCGGTCACGTGCTCCTGCCCGATGACCTCCGCGAAGGTCTCGGGGCGGTAGCGGCGGTACAGGGCTAGGGACACACCCCCGACGATATCGGGACGGACCGACAAACGCGTCGCCCCTCACTCCGCCGACCGTCCGCGACCGGCCCCGACCGGGCCCCGGGAACGCAAAGACCCCTCGCGCACCCGCCAGAGCCCTCTTACCCTTGCTGCCTTCCGGCCCTGGGGGGGTTCAGAGAGATGACGCCACACGAGGGGCTGACCCCCACAGTACCGGATCCCCGCCCCAACGATCCACAGGCCACCCCCACCCTCCCGCCTGCGGGACAGGTGGTCGCGAGCACCCCGAAACATGTACTAAGCTCTCCCACGGAGGATTCGCCTAGAGGCCTAGGGCGCACGCTTGGAAAGCGTGTTGGGGGCAACCCCTCACGAGTTCGAATCTCGTATCCTCCGCCGGCAGAAGGCCCGGACCGCTCAGCGGCCCGGGCCTTCGTCGTTTCCGCGTCCTCGGGCTTCTGCCCCGTCAGCGGTTTGATCCGCCCCAATCGCGCGGGGCGACCGTACGCGTGGTGTCGGGCCCGTCGCGGTTGCGGGGCCGGGCCCAGGGTGCCTCAATGGCCGCGGCGGCGACCGCCGTCTGCGGGCGAGGAGGGCGGACATGCCACGGGTCGCGGTGAACGGGGTCGAGCTCTTCTACGAGGTGGGCGGGGACGGCGAGCCGCTGGTCCTGGTGCACGGCTCGTGGGGCGACCACGGCAGCTGGGGGCCGGTCCTGCCCGCCCTCGCGCAGAAGTTCCGGGTCCTCGTCTACGACCGGCGGGGGCACAGCCGCAGCGAACGCCCGCCGGGGCAGGGGTCCCGGTTCGAGGACGAGGAGGACCTGGCCGCGCTGATCGAGACCCTCGGGTTCGCGCCGGCGTACGTCGCGGGCAACTCCTTCGGCGCCTCGACCGCGCTCGGCCTGGCGGCCCGGCGGCCCGAGCTCTTCCGGGGCCTCGTCGCCCACGAGCCCCCACTCCTGGACACCGTCGCCGACGACCCCCGGCTGCTGCCGCTGACGGCGGCCACCGGGGAGAGGATCGAATCCGTCCTCGCCCTCCTGACGGCCGGCCGGACCCTCGCGGGGGCCCGCCGGTTCGTGGAGGAGGTCGCCCTGGGGCCCGGCGCCTGGGAGCGGCTGCCGGAACAGCTCCGCGAGACCTTCGTCGCCAACGCCCCCACCTTCGCGGACGAGCAGGCGGACCCGCAGTGGGCCAACCTCGACCTCGGCCGCCTCTCCCACTACACCGGGCCCGCCCTGCTGACGAAGGGGACGCAGAGCCCGCCCTGGTTCGCCGCGATCGTCGCCCGGCTCTCCGCCGCCCTGCCGCACGCCGAGACCCACACCTTCGAGGGAGCCGGGCACGTCCCCCACCTCAGCCATCCGGACGCCTACGCGCAGCGCGTGACCGGCTTCATCGAAGGAGCCGGCCGGACCCCCTAGCCCGCCTCCAGGGCAGAGCCGCGGGTCAGGCCGCCCGGCCGGGGGCCGGGTGGGACGCGCCGGCCGGGCGGAGCCGGCGGCGGACGGCCCAGGCGGCTGCCGCGAGGGCGAAGCCGTAGACGGAGACGAGTCCGTGGCCGTTCTCCTGGGCGATCCACATGGCGAGGCCGAGGGCGGGGACGCCGGCCGCCAGGGCGAGCTCCTTGGGGAGGCGGGTGCGGGTGAGGAAGGCCAGGGCGAGGGTGGCGCCGAGGAAGTAGGTGGCGCCGGAGCTGCCGGCGAAGTTGCGGGGGTCGGTGCTGGGGCCGCTGCCGAGGCCGAGCAGGCTGTCGACGCGGCCGGGCAGCAGGATGCCGGCGAGGAAGAAGCCGAGGGTGAGCGGGCCTCCCCAGTACCACTGGGCGAGGGCGGCGACGGCGGCGAGGGTGACGAGGTTCCACAGGCCGCCGAAGAGGCCGCCGTTCTGCATGAACACCGAGGTGAGCTCGCGCCACCAGCCGGACTTGGCGGGGTCCGCGTCGAGCGCGTCCATGGCGCCGGACCAGAGCAGCTGGAGCAGGACGCCGCCGACGGCGAGCGCGGTCAGGGCGACCGCCGTCCATGGGAGCGGCCGTCCGCGCAGGGTGTCGCGGCCGACGACGCCGAGCCCGCAGTTGACCATCATGACCATCAGCGCGGCCGTGGTCACGTTGAAGACGATCGCTCCCATGTCTGGCCCTCCCCCCGGTTCCGACGTTTTCCAACGCCGTTCGAAAACCTGATGGCGCCAAGCTAGCACATTTTTCGAACAGTGTTGGAAAACGTTGTACGGTGGACCGCATGAAGCTCACCAAGGAGCGCATCGTCGATGCGGGCATGGCCGTCTTCGCGGAGGTCGGCTACCAGAACCTGTCCATGCGCCAGGTCGCCGACCGCCTGGACGCCCACGCGGGCAGCCTCTACTACCACGTGCGCGGCAAGGACGAGTTGCTCGCCCTGATGGCCGACCGGGTCTGCCGCAGCGCGTACGACGCCGGCACCGAGGCCCTCGCCGCCCTCCCGCCCACCGCCACCTGGCAGGACCGCGTCGAGGCCCAGGCCGCCGCCCTGCGCCTGAGCCTCAAACAGCACCCCGGCGGCGCCCAGCTCCTCGCCGAGAGCCCCGGCGTGCTCAGCCCCGGCGCCCTCTCCCTGATGGAACGCCTGCTGCGCACCCTCCTCGACGCCGGCCTCCCCGCCGAGCACTGCGGCATCGCCGCCGACACCCTGCTCAGCCACGTCACCGGCTTCGTGCTCCAGGAGCAGAACCAGCCGGCGGCGCCACCGCCCGTCACCGCGGAGCAGTACGCCGAGCTGTGCGAGCGGTTCCCCCTGCTCATGGGCCCGTTGATCCCGCGCGTGGGCCAGGACGAGAAGTTCACCCGGAGCGTCCGCCTGCTCTGCACCGGCTTCGCGGCGCTCTCCTAGGGCCTGTGTGATGTTGTGATCAGTTGGGTGGTCGCACGAGGTCGTCTATCCAGATCATTGAGGCGCGGAGGTGGAGGCCTGCGAGGTAG
>NZ_JBHVEU010000606.1:0-4341 GCF_042802075.1 Kitasatospora sp. NPDC057518 | reverse complement strand
GGGTTCACACCGCGGGCTGCTGCTGGGTGACGCAGTGGATCCCGCCGCCGCCCGCCCCGAGGGAGTCGATGTTGAGCTGCTCGACGGTGCGGCCGGGGAACAGCCGGGCGAGGGCCGCCCTGGCGGCGCTGTCGGCCTTGGTGTCGCCGAACTGCGCCGCGATCACCGCGTTGTTGCACAGGTAGTAGTTGGCGTAGGAGCCGACGAAGTTGGGGTCGGTCGAGCGGATCAGGTTGTAGTCGGGCCCCTGGATCCGGCTGACCGCGAACGGGGTGCCCTGGGCTCCAGCAGTGGTGGTCAGGATCCGGTACTGCTGCCGTGCGTCGTTCGACCAGGCGTCGGTGTCGCTCGCCAGCGGCATCTGGACCACGGCCGTCCCCGCGTCGAGGAAGCGGGAGGTGGCGTCCACGTGGTCGTCGGTGATGTCCTGGCCGGCCACACCGTTGAACCAGATCACCGTGCTGGCGCCGTAGGCCGCGCACATCGCGCTCTCGACCGCGGCCTGGGACATGCCGGGGTTGCGGTTGGCGTTGAGGATGCTGCTCCGGGTGGCCATCAGCGTGCCGGCCGCGTCGGTCTCGATGGCGCCGCCCTCGGCGACCAGCCCGGCGGCGGTGAACGGCAGGCCGAGGTAGGCGGCGACGCGCCCGGCGACCAGGGCGTCGTTGCCGTGCGGGTTCTGGTGGTTGCCCCAGCCGTTGAAGTTGAGGCCGATCGTGTCGAGGCCGCCGGCGCCGTCGGTGCGGAAGACCGGACCGGTGTCGCGCATCCAGCAGTCGTCGACCGGGATGTCCCCGATGACGGTGACGGCCGAACCGCACATCGAGCGCGCCTTGGCGACGCTCGCCGGGTTGGCGCACATGGTCACCGGCTCGTACTTCGCGATGGTCTTCGCGATCAGGGCGATGTTCGACTGGACACCGCCGAGCTTGTTCCGCCAGATGGTGCTGCTGTCCGGCCAGGCCATCCAGGTGCGGGTGTGCCGGACGGTGTCCAGCGGCACCCGGAGGCCGGCGGCGACGGCCGGGCCCGCGGCGGCGGTGCGGGGTTGCGCGGCCCGGGCCTGCCCACCGCTCGCCGCGGTCAGCGCGGTGCCCGCGACGGCGAGCCCGGCGGCCGTCAGGAACCGGCGTCGGCCGAGCCCTCCGTCGATCGCCGGATGGGATCTGAAGCTGCCCTCCATCACTACCTCCCTGTCAAAGTGCGCTGCCTGTCCGGCAGTTGACCGAAAAGGTAAAACTGACCAAGCGCTCGGTCAATACTTTGCGCAGAGATCGGTGCCGATGCGCCCCTGCCGCTCCCCCGCAGTCGTTACAGTGGCGGCCATGGCGACACAGGCGACGGGCGCAGCCCCGCGTACGGCCCCCGGCCCCGGCGGCACCGGCCGGGCGCGCGCTTCCGCCAAGGGCGAGCAGACCCGGGCCCGGCTGATCGCCGCGGCCCGCACCCTGCTCGCCGGCGACGGCGCCGGGCGGTTCACCACCCGCAACGTGGCCGCGCTGTGCGGGGTCTCGCACGGGATGTGCCACTACCACTTCGCGGACCGCACCGACCTGATCGTCGCGGTGGTCGAGGACATCCGGCCCGAGTGGATCACGCCGCTGGAGGAGGCGGTCGCCGGCCCCGGCGGCTACGCCGAGCGCTCCGAGCGGGTCCTGGCACTGCTCACCCGGCCCGAGAGCCCCGACCTCGCCCGGCTGCACGCGGCCCTGCACTGGCTCGCCCTCAACGACGAACGCGTCCGCGCCAGTCTGGAGGCCGAGTACGCGCGCTGGCGCTCCTCCTTCGTCGGCCTGTTCCGCTGCCTGCTGGACGAGCGCGGCGACGGCGCCGACCCGGTACCGCTCGGCGAGGCCTTCGCCGCCGCCGTGGACGGGCTCGCCGCCATCGGGTCGCTGGACGGGACGGTGGACGCCGAGCGGGTGCTGCGGACGCTGCTGGACTCGCTCTCCTCCGCCGCCGCCCGGCCGTCCGGCGCCTGACGGTCCCACTATCTGACCCCGCGTCACCCGGTGGAGCCGGGCGCGACGGGCTGCTGCTGGGTGGCGCAGTGGATGCCCCCGCCGCCGGCGGCGATGTGGTTAATGCCGACCTGGGTGACCTTGCGCCCCGGGTGGAGGTCGCCGATGATGCCGGCCGCCCGGTCGTCGGTGGCCTGGTCGCCGAAGCGCGGGACGATGACGCCGCCGTTGCAGACGTAGTAGTTGATGTAGGTGGCGAGGAAGTCCTTGCCCGCGCCCTGGATCAGGGTGACGTCGGGCTCGGGCAGGTCGACCACGGTGAGCGTGCGGCCCTTGGCGTCGGTCTCGGACTGGAGCACCTGGACGGCCTGCGCGGAGGCGGTGGTCCAGACGTCCGGCGGGGTGTCGGCGGCGGGCCGGTGCAGCACCACGGTGCCCGGCTCGGCGAAGCGGGCGAGGGCGTCGACGTGGCAGTCGGTGATGTCCTGCCCGGCGACGCCCTTGAACCAGATCACCTTCTCGACACCGAGCAGGCCCTTGAGGCTCGCCTCGATCTCGTCGCGGGACTTGCCGGGGTTGCGGTTGTCGTTGACCCAGGAGCTCTCGGTGGCCATCAGGGTGCCCTCGCCGTCCACCTCGATGCCGCCGCCCTCCCCGGTGACCGGCGCCTGGACGCGGGTGATGCCGTAGTGGTCCAGGAGGTAGCGGGCGACCAGGGCGTCGTTGGCGTGGGTCTGCTTGCCGCCCCAGCCGTTGAAGTTGAAGTCGACCCCGGCGAGCCCCTTCGGGCCCGTGACGAAGGTCGGCCCGGTGTCCCGGGCCCACAGGTCGTCGACCTTCAGTTCCAGCACCTCGACCGAGGAGCCGCAGGCCTGCCGGGCCTGGTCTGCCTGGTCGGGGCGGGCCAGCAGGACGACCGGCTCGAAGCCGGCGATGGCCTGGGCCAGCCCGGCGATGTCCTGTCGGACGTCGGGCAGTTGGTCGCCCCACACCTCCTCCAGTGCCGGCCAGGCCATGAAGGTGCGGGTGTGCGGGCCGGACTCGGCCGGCATGGTCCACCCGCCGGCCGCCGGGCTCCCCGACCCGGCCGCCCCCGAGGCCGGACCGCTCTGACCGGACCGCTCCCCCGATCCGCTGTCGGAGGAGCAGCCACCGGTCAGGGCCAGCGCGGCGAGCGCGGCCCCGGACTGCAGGAGTGAACGGCGGGACGGCCGGGGGTGAGCCATGGGGCCTCGTTCCGGTTGGGGTCGGGTTCGGCTCCGCAGGCTACTGATCGGAAGGTCAGATTCCGGCGCGGCACGCACCCGCCGTTCGGGGGAATCCGCTCACACCCCCGCTCACCGCCCCTCGGCTCACGCCGCCTCGGTCACCGCCTCCCGCTCGCGGCGCAGCCGGTGCTCGGTGCGGATGCCGGACCAGGCGGTGCAGGCCAGGCTGGCGGCGATGAGGCCCTCGGCCCAGAAGAACGCCACGTAGTCGATCAGGGATCCGATCGGCGGCGCCCCGGGGGCCGCGTTGCGCATGCCGATCAGGGCGAACAGGCTCGCCGCCATCCAGCCCAGGGAGGGCCAGACCAGCCCCTCCCGCTTGCGGTACAGCACCTCGGCGGCGCCGAGGACGGCCAGGGCGATGGCCCACATGGCCGCGATCATGAACCAGGAGAGGATGAAGGTGCTGCGGGACCGGGTGACCCGCGTATCCAGGGTCACCGCACCGGAGCTCGCGGTGGTGGCCTGCGGGCGCAGTACGAAGAACGGGTCGGTGTCGGTGAGGACCAGGCCGACCGGCACGGCCGCGCCCCCGCTGGTGGCGGTGAAGCCGGCCTCGGCGCGGTAGCGGTCGAACGGGTAGTCCGTCTTGGTGCCGTCGTACGTCCCCACCTGGACGAGCTGGGACGCCGCGGCCTCCCCCTCGGCCGCCCGGATGGTCACCTTGGGGGTGCCGGTGACGGTGATCTCGACGGGGCGGGCGAAGGTCTGGGAGTCCGGCCCGGCGGCGAACCTGCCGTGCGGGACGGGGGTGACGTAGAGGGTCAGCTGCTGGGCGGTCGGGTCCACGTCCTGGGCGGTGACGTCCAGTTCGATCCAGTCGGGCGTCGCGGGGACCGCCAGCTCCCTGGTCTGTTCGCGGGTGTCGCGCTCGTTGAGGTACAGCCCGATGCCCGACCCGCAGAGGGTGACGACCACCGCCAGGACGGCGGCGAACCGCCAACGGCGGCGGGGGGATCGGTGCGCGGCCCGGTCGGTCGCGCTGGTGTCGTCGGTGGTGACCTGCACGGTCGTCCTTCCTGCGGCGGTGGCGCCGGGCCGGCAGGGTCGCTGCTGCCCGGCATCGCCCGCCGGTGTTGCTCGGTCGCTCCGGCCCGGATTGTGTTTCAAAT
>NZ_JBHVEU010000605.1:0-4341 GCF_042802075.1 Kitasatospora sp. NPDC057518 | reverse complement strand
CGCCGACACCGCGCCGGACACGGGCGGCCCCGGGACCGGGGGAGCGGTCAGGACGCGTGGATGCCCTGCCCCGGCGTCAGGATCCCCGCCGGGTCCCAGCGGCGCTTGGCCCGCGCCACCGTCTCCCACAGCCCCCCGTAGTGGCGCCGCCAGTCCGCCCCCGTCATCCCCGGCACCGCCCCGATCAGGTACCGCTTGCCGCCCAGCTCCACCGCCAGGTCGTACAGCCGCCGGTTGCGCTCCAGCATCGCCGCCGTGTCCGAGCCCGGCCCCGGGAACGCCAGCAGGTCGAAGTGCCAGCCCACCTCCTGCCCGGGCAGCACCGCCAGCGGCGCCCGCACCTTCGAGCGCTGGTACGGGTAGAACAGCAGCAGCCCCGCCCCCAGGTCGGCGGCGGTCAGCACCTCCGCCGCCCGCGCCATGAACGCCCGCGCCGCGGACGCCGGCAGGAACACGCTCAGCCACGGCTTGGGCAGCGCCCACAGCCCCGACGCGCGCAGGTACCCGGCGAAGCCGTCCACCCGGAACGCGTACTCCCGCCAGCTCTGCTCCACCACCTCGCTCGACACCGGGCGCAGCCCCGCCAGCAGCGCCGCCCGGTCCACCGCGCCCCCGGCGTCCGCGAACGCCACCAGCTCCGCCTTGTACCGCCAGCGCGCACCGTCCTCGCTGCGCACCACGTCGCCGACCTGGAGGTCGAAGCGGCGCTCGGCCATGACCTTCTCCTGGTCGGCGAGGTAGGCGTCCAGGTCGTCGTAGTACAGCGAGAAGACGTGGGCGCGCTCGCGGACCTTCACCAGGGCGAGGGTGGCGCGCACGATGACGGCGACCTGGCCGCCGCCGGCCAGCACGGCCTCGAACAGTTCCCGGTTGCGGGTGGGGGAGGCGGTGACCAGTTCGCCGGTGCCGGTGACGACGTCCAGTTCCAGCACGTTGTCGACCTGCATGCCGTGGCGCTGGACGCCGCCGCCGATGCCGCCGACGCTCAGCGTGCCGCCCACGGTCAGGTGCAGGTAGTCGGTGAGCACCGGCGGCACCCAGCCCGCGGCCAGGCCGGCCTCGGTGACCTGCGCCCAGGTGGCCCCGGCCTCGACGACGGCGCGCCCGGGGCGTACGGACAGGACCTTGGACAGGCCGCGGGCGTCGATGGCGACGCCGCCGCGGGGGTTGGCCTGGCCGTAGCTGGAGTGCGACTCCAGGCCGGCCTCGCCGAGCTGGGCGAGGTCGCCGCTCTGGCCGTTGACGGCCACCGGGATGCGGTGGCGGCGGGCGAAGGCGACCAGCTGCTGCACGTCGCGTACTGAGCCGGGGCGCAGGACGGCCCGGGGGGTGGCGGTGACGAGGTGGCCGAAGTCGGTGGCGAAGCGTTCCAGGCCGGCGCCCTGGAGGGTCACCGTGCCGTCCAGGGCGGGCAGTCGGGCGATGTCGGCGCCCGTGGCCGTCCCGGCGCCGGTCCCGGTCCCGGCGCCGGTGTCGGCTTCGGTGGCCCAGGCTTCGGTGGCGGTGTTCCAGCCGATGACGGCGCTGACGGCGCCGGCGCCGGCCGAGGCGAGGAGGGCGCGGCGTGACAGTCCTGACCTGCTCATATCAGAATTTCTCCGATCAGTCGTCAAATAGGGATTGTTGTACCGCAACCATCGGGTGATCACCTACTGCCCCGCACCGTCCAGCTGTTCGCGCAGGGCGGTGAGGCGGTGGAACACGGCGTTGACGAGCATCGGCCGGTACGGGTCCCGGTCGTTGTCCATCCAGGCGGTGGCCGTCGCGGCCTCCTCCAGCAGGGCCAGCCGGGCCCGGGGCAGGTCGGCCACCAGCGGGGAGCGGACCGCGTCCAGCAGGGCGTGGACGAGCCGGTGGGCGTGGACCCGCGGGTTGACCGCGAACAGCGTGCGGTAGACCCACAGCGCGTCCTCGCCGGACAGGATCCAGTCGTCGTTCAGCAGCAGCCGCACCCGTGCCCTCAGCACCAGGTCCTCGTTCATGTCGCGTGTCCCCCTTCGCCGTTCGTGAGCTGCCTCCCGCCGCGTGCGGGCAGCACGCCGTGCGCGCCGGCCGCCCTGGGCAGGGCGGGAGGCGCGGGGTTCGCGGTGGGATGCGCACGAGTCTGCGGGCGCGGGGCGGGGCGCGGCAAGGCGGAAGAAGGGTGTGCTGCGTCCTACCGGAGCGTTGCCCTGAGCTGGCAGGATGGGGGTCGGCACCCTCCGGGCGCGGTGGCGGACGCTAGCCTGGGCGCCATGTTCGTACTGGAGTTGACGTACACCGCCGCCCTGGAGTCGATCGAGGAGGCGCTGCCGCGGCACATCGCGTGGCTCGAGGAGCACTACGCGGCGGGCACCTTCCTCGCCTCGGGGCGCAAGGTGCCGCGCGACGGCGGGGTGATCCTCGCGGTGGGCGGGGACCGGGCCCGGATCGAGGCGCTGGTGGCCACCGACCCGTTCGTGCGGGCCGGGTTGACGCAGTACCGGGTGACGGAGTTCCTCGCCACCACCACCGCCCCGGAGCTGGCGGCCCACCGCCAGCAGCTGCCCGGCTGAGGCCCTCCGCCCCCGGCCGTCCCCGTCCGTCCGTGGTGCCCCGGGCCGTTCGCGCGGTTCGGGGCACGGTCGCGTTCTGGCTACGATCGGTGAACACGGGGCGAGGACGTATCGCGAGTACCGACTTTCGGCGGGAGAAGACGGATGGCACACGCACGGGCCGGGCAGCCGGCGCAGCCCGGTGACCTGGTGGACGTGGCGCGGCTGGTGACGGCGTACTACGCGCTGAACCCGGATCCGCAGGAGCCCGGGCAGCGGGTGGCGTTCGGGACCTCGGGGCACCGGGGCTCGTCGCTGGACGGGGCCTTCAACGAGGACCACATCGCCGCGACCACGCAGGCGATCTGCGAGTACCGGGCCGAACAGGGCGTCGCGGGACCGGTGTTCCTGGGCGCGGACACCCACGCCCTCTCCGAGCCGGCCAAGGCCACCGCCCTGGAGGTGCTGGCCGCCAACGGCGTGCACGTGCTGATCGACGCCGCCGACGGCTACACCCCCACCCCGGCGGTCTCGCACGCGATCCTCGCCCACAACCGGCGCAGCCCGCGCGCGCTCGCCGACGGCATCGTGGTCACCCCCTCGCACAACCCGCCGCGCGACGGCGGCTTCAAGTACAACCCGCCCAGCGGCGGGCCGGCCGGCTCGCAGGCCACCAACCGGATCCAGGACCGCGCCAACGAGCTGATCCGCGAGGGCATGCGCGGCGTCAGGAAGGTCCCCTACGCGCGGGCGCTGGCCGCCGCCACCACCGGGCGCCACGACTACCTCACCGCCTACGTCGAGGACCTGCCCTCCGTCCTGGACCTGGACGCGGTGCGGGAGGCGGGCCTGCGCATCGGCGCCGACCCGCTGGGCGGCGCGTCGGTGGCCTACTGGGCGCGCATCGCCGAGACCCACCGCCTGGACCTGACCGTCGTCAACCCGCGGACCGACCCGACCTGGCGGTTCATGACGCTGGACTGGGACGGGAAGATCCGCATGGACTGCTCCTCCCCGGCCGCGATGGCCTCCCTCATCGGCCGCAAGGACGAGTACGCCATCGCCACCGGCAACGACGCCGACGCCGACCGGCACGGCATCGTCACCCCCGACGGCGGCCTGATGAACCCCAACCACTACCTGGCGGTGGCCGTCGACTACCTCTACCGCCACCGCGCCGACTGGCCCGGCGACGCGGGCGTCGGCAAGACCCTGGTCTCCTCCTCGATGCTCGACCGCGTCGCCGCCGACCTCGGCCGCGCCCTGGTGGAGGTCCCGGTCGGCTTCAAGTGGTTCGTCGACGGCCTGCTGGAGGGCTCGATCGGCTTCGGCGGCGAGGAGAGCGCCGGCGCCTCCTTCCTGCGCCGCGACGGCGGGGTGTGGACCACCGACAAGGACGGCATCCTGCTCGCCCTGCTGGCCGCCGAGATCACCGCCGTCACCGGCGAGACCCCCAGCGCCCGCTACCGCGACCTGACCGAGCGCCACGGCGCCCCCTCCTACGCCCGGGTGGACGCCCCCGCCGACCGCGAGCAGAAGGCCCGCCTGGCCCGGCTCTCCCCGGAGCGGGTCGGCGCCGGCGAGATCGCCGGGGAGAAGATCACCGCCGTCCTCGCCAAGGCCCCCGGCAACGGCGCCCTGATCGGCGGCATCAAGGTCTGTACGGAGAACGCCTGGTTCGCGGCCCGGCCCTCGGGCACCGAGGACGTGTACAAGATCTACGCCGAGTCCTTCCACGGCGACGAGCACCTCGCCCGGGTGCAGGACGAGGCCCGCGCCCTGGTCGGCGAGGTCCTGCGGGGCTGAACCCGGTACGCCCGTGCCCCGG
>NZ_JBHVEU010000604.1:0-4345 GCF_042802075.1 Kitasatospora sp. NPDC057518 | reverse complement strand
GGCCCCCGGGGGAGTGGGGGCCGCCCCGCCGCGCGCGGAACAGGGGGTGCTTCGTCCTGCTTCTTCCTACTTCTTCCGCAGGTCGCCCGCGAAGCCGCCGACCAGCAGGTGCAGACTGCCGTCCGGATTGCGGGTGTACACCTGGTCGTACGGGACGGCGGCGCAGCCGCTGAGCGAGCTCATCGGGGCGGTGCGCAGCACCACCCGGTCGGCGGTGGCCTGGACCAGGTTGGCGGTCGCGTCGCAGTAGCGGGTGCCGGCCCCTTCGTTGTTGTGGATCTGCGCGACCGGGTCGTTGGTCCGGCCCTGGGTGATGGTGATCGCGAAGTCCGGCTTGACGAAGGTCTGTTGGCTGCCCAGGGTGCCCTGCCAGGCGCCGAGGAAGGCGGCCGGGATCTCGCCCTCCGGGGCCGGGGCGCCGGAGGTGGGGGCAGACGAGCTGCCCCCGGGACCCGGCGCGTGGGTGGCGGAGCCGTTGTCGTGGCCGGCGGTGCCGCTGTCGCGGGTGGCCAGGAACACCGCGGTGCCCGCCACGGCGGCGGCCAGGACGGCGGCGACCAGCAGGATGGTGGGGCGGGGCCTACGGGGGCCAGGCTGCGGCGCGGGCGGGTACGGGGACCGGTACGGCGGGGGCTGCGCCGGGGAGTACGGCGTCGGCGTACCCGGGACCAGGGTGCTCGGAGCCGGCGTGCCCGGAGCGGGAGTGCCCGGGGTCGGGCTGCCGGGAGCCGGCGGTGCGGCGGGCCACGGCGCCGCCGGGCCGAACTGCCCGGTGGGCGCGGCGAGTCGGGCCGGGGAGTCGCCGTCCAGGTCCAGCAGTTCGACCGCGAGCGCGGCCAGCGAGGCGGCGATCGCGGGCGGCAGCCAGTCCCGTCGCCCCAGCCGCTCGCCCGCCGCCGGGTCGGTGGCCGTCAGCCGCTCGCGCAGCTGCGCCGGGGTGGGCCGGCGGTCCGGGTCCTTGGCCAGGCAGTCCGCCACCAGGGCGTGCAACTCGCCGTCGGGTATGTCGAGTTCGGGCTCCTCGTGGAGCACCCGGTAGATCAGGACGGCCGCGCTCACCCCCGAGCCGAACGGCGCGGTGCCGGTGGCGGCGTGGGCGAGGACGGCGCCCAGCGAGAAGACGTCCGAGGCGGGCCCGGCGCCCCGGCCGTCGGCCTGCTCGGGGGAGAGGTAGCCGGGGGAGCCGACCACGAAGCCGGATCGGGTCAGCGCGGTCGCCGCGTCCAGCGCCCGGGTGATCCCGAAGTCGATCAGGCGCGGGCCGTCCAGCGCCAGCAGCACGTTCGAGGGCTTGACGTCCCGGTGCACGAGGCCCCGGGCGTGCACGGCTTCCAGGGCCTCGGCGAGCCCCACCCCGAGGGAGCGGACGGCGGCGACGGACAGCGGGCCGAAGTCCCGTACGGCGGTGCCCAGCGAGGGACCGGCGACGTACCCGGTGGCCACCCAGGGCTGGACGCCCTCGGTGTCCGCGTCCAGCACCGGGGCCGTCCACCGGCCGCCGACCTGCCGGGCGGCGGCCACCTCGTTGCGGAACCGCACCCGGAACTCCCGGTCCGCCGCGTACTGTTCGTGCACCAGCTTGACCGCCACCGTGCGGCCGCCCGCCGTCCGGCCCAGGTAGACCCGGCCCATCCCGCCCGCGCCGAGCCGCCGCAGCAGGCGGTACTCGCCCACCTGCCGCGGATCCCCGTCCTCCAGTGCCTCCACGCCGAGTCCCCCTTGCCGTGCCCGTCCGTACTCCACGCCAGACGGTACCGCCGGGACGCCCGGATCCGGTTCGGGCCGACGGCGTGGATCGGCTGCGGGGCAGGTGTGGGGCAGGAACGGGGCGGCGGGTGGCCGGGGCCGGCTCAGCTCCGGGCGGCTCCGCTGGGGGCGGTGCCGGGGGCCTCCGCCGGGGTGCGGCTCGGGGTGGCGTCACCGTCGGGCGTGCTGCTCCCGTTCGGGCCGTGCCCGTTCGCGGCGCCGTCGGGCGTGCTGCTCCCGTTCGGGCCGTGCCCGTTCGCAGCGCCGTCGGGCGTGCTGCTCCCGTTCGCGCCGGGCCCGTCCCGGTCGGTGAGCGCGGTCGGCCCCGGCAGGTGCGCCTGGTGGTCCGGCGGGTAGAACTGCCGGGCCCAGTGCCGCATCGCGCCGATCGGCCCGTCGCCCGGGGCGAGCTTCGGCGGTGACATGTACCGCTTGGTGGACCAGATCGGGAAGTCGGCCGCGGTGAACTCCAGGTTGCGCTTGAACATCGGGCCCGCCAGCAGCCTGGTGACCGCCCGGCTGACCGTCCGGGCGACGACCGGCGGCAGTCCGGACGGCTCCGACATGACGAAGCGGCTCGCCTGCCGCAGCTGCATCCGGCCGGGAGCGACCTGGGTGGCCATGACCAGCGAGCAGATCTCCAGGCCCAGCGAGGGCGTGTGCACGTCGGTGTGCAGGGCGGTGAGGCCGTACCCGTCCACCTCGACCTGGACCTCGCGCAGGCCGAGCAGCGGGAAGGTCTCCCGGACCAACATGGAGATGTGGAAGGTGGTGCCGTCGAACTCCACGGGCTTCACCAACTCGCCCTGCGGCCAGCCGTGCAGGGTGACGAAGTGGCCCAGGTCGAAGGAGTTCTCCATGACGTCCTGGGCGTAGCCGGGCATCTCGAAGGAGGTGTACCGCAGGGGTTGCCGCCCGTCGTCGATCCGGTGCCAGGCGGGGATCTCCCAGTCCGGCTCCCGGCCGTCGTGGTGGCGCCAGACGAAGACGGCCTCGTTCACCTCGCGCACCGGCAGCGGCGTCAGTGCCGCCTTGGGCGGCTGGGTGCCGTACCCGGTGCGCACGCAGCGGCCCTCGGCGTCGAAGGCGAAGCGGTGGAAGGGGCAGACCAGGTGGTCGCCCTCGACCGCGGCCAGGCCGAGGTGGGCGCCGAGGTGCGGGCAGTACGGGCGGATCGCGCGGAGGCGGCCGTTGCGCAGCCGGTACAGCACGACGTCCTCGCCCGCGAGTTGGCGGGTGAGGACGGTGCCGGGCCTGAGCTCGGCGGAGAAGGCGAGTGCGGACCAGCCGTCGGGGTAGGGCAGTGCCGGTGGCAGGGCGACATCGGCCGCGGTCGGGCGGCTGCTGACGGGGTGGACGTGCTTGGACACGCGCATGAAGAAGTCTCCTGTCGGTCTGTCCGGCGCCGCCCCTCCCAGGCGATTAGCGCTCGAACAGAATGGATTTCCGATGCTAGCCATGGAACGGGAGCCCGTGCACGGACAATCTCCCTAACTCACAACAAGTCTGATGATCCGTCAGGTAGACCGGTTCAAGGATTCGACAGGTCCCAGCCACTCGCCCGGCCCCGGGGCAACGGGGGTATTCGGGCAGGTCGGCGCGGCCTCGACGTCCGAGCGGGGCCGAAGGGGGGCCGGCGGGGCGGCGGGCCGCACCCGGGGCGGAACAGGGCCGCCCGGCCCGGACGATATTCGTACGGGCCCGTACTGTGGGGCGATCGGCGACGGCGACGGATTCCGCGGTCCCGGCGTGACGGGAATGCGGATCCGGCCGACCGACGCGGTTCCCCCCGATTTCCCCTCGGCCCTTTGCGGACGCACCGCGCGGTGATTGCCCCACGCGGTCGAGGAGGGGTCGAGAGGTGCTGGAAAGGGCTTTCTGCCGGGGGTGGGGTGTGTTGTGGTGGGTGGCAGGGGAGCCCTGGCCGCGGACGGCTCGACGGCCGTGGGTGGGCGGAGCGCCGCTGGTCGGTGACGTACCGGTGGCGTAGACGCTCGCGCATGGAACTGAGAGCGGCGGCTATGGATCGCCGGGCCAGGGGGGATTTGAATTGGTGCCACGACGACGAACCGATCGGGCGTAACCGGCGCCTCCGAAGGACCGGTCGTCGGTGATTCCTCCGAGTCTTGGAATGAGGGTGTGTGTGATGGCTGGTGTGGTGGATCTCGCGGTCGAGTCCGGTGTCGTGCTGGTGGTCGGTGGGACGGGGAAGACGGGTCGGCGGGTGGCGGACCGGCTGACGGCCCTGGGGTACGGGGTGCGGGTGGGGTCGCGTTCGGGTGCGGTGCCGTTCGACTGGCACGACGAGGGGACGTGGGAGGGGGCGTTGGAGGGTGTGAGTGCGGCGTATCTGACGTACTACCCGGATCTGGCGTTCCCGGGTGCGGTGGAGGCGGTGGGGGCGTTCTCGCGGTTGGCGGCGGAGCGCGGGGTGGGGCGGCTGGTGCTGCTGTCGGGGCGCGGTGAGGAGGCCGCGGAGGCGGGGGAGAAGGCGGTGATGGAGTCGGGGGCCGCGTGGACGGTGGTGCGGTGCGCGTGGTTCAACCAGAACTTCAGTGAGTCGTTCTTCCTGGAGCCGGTGCTGGCGGGGGAGTTGGCG
>NZ_JBHVEU010000603.1:0-4388 GCF_042802075.1 Kitasatospora sp. NPDC057518 | reverse complement strand
TGCCGGGCCCGTGAGGGTCCCGGGCCCGGCAGCCGACCGGCCTACTGTGCCGCCGTCTTCATGTAGGTGCTCCAGATGCGGGTCGGGAGGGCGGCGTCGGAGGTGTCCGGGGTGGCGCCGCCGAGGCCTTCGAGGGAGAGCAGCTTCATGTCCTTCAGGTCCGCGCGGAAGATGGTGACCGCCGTCGACAGCTGCCCGTTGTAGCCGACGAACCACCCTGCCGTACGGTCCGCGGTGGTGCCGGGTTTGGCGGCCAGGCCGGGGCCGGCCTCCGCTGCCGGTTTGGCGGCTCCGTCGCGGACGGAGCCCTTGAGTGCCGCGTCCACCTCGGCCGCGACCGACGGGGTCAGTGCCTGGGTGGCGGCCGGCAGGCGCAGGGGGAGCTGGGCGCCGTTGCGGGAGATCCTGAGGACGGAGTACGGGTCGGTGTGGCTGCCGCCGGCCGCGAAGGCGGCGTACGCGTCGGCGGTGCGGACGGCGCTGGGGGTGGAGTTGCCGACGCCGAGGGCGGGGACGAGTTCGCCCAGGCTGTTGGGGAGCAGGCCGAGGTCGGTGGCGGTCTTCTGCACCCGGTCCAGGCCGACGTCCATGCCGAGCTGCATCAGCGGCCCGTTGACGGACTGTTCGACCGCGTTCCGCAGGGTGACCGTGCCCCAGTTCCGCCTGCCATCGTTGGCGGTCTTGACGATCTTCCCGTCCCGTCCCCAGTACGGCCCTTCCGGGGTCATCACGTTCACCCCGTCGTCGCCGTTGTAGGGGGTGGCGGGCGTCACCGGGGTGCGGTCGCCGCCCCGTTGGCGCTGCACTCCCTGGCCGAGGCCGGCGGCGTACACCACCGGGGTGAAGGCCGAACCGATCGGCACCGAGGTGGCGTTGGCGTTGTTGAAGCCCTGCTTGAGGTAGTCGGTGCCGCCGTAGAGCGCGACGATCCGGCCGTCCGGGGCCACCGAGGCGGCGCCGACCTTCAGGAGCTTGTCGGCCTCCCGGGTGTCCGGGTCGATCCCCGCGGTGCCCTCCCGTACGGCGGCGGCCAGGGCGTCGACCCTCGGCTTCTCGAAGGTGGTGCGGATCTGGTGGCCGCCGAGGTCGAACTGGGCCGGGGTGATGTCGCTGTGGCTCTCCACGTAGGCGCGGGCCATGTCCACCAGGTACCCGGTCTGGCCGCTCAGCCCCGCCGACTTCGGCTGCGGCCTGGGCTCGGGGAACACGGTGTACCGGGCGCGCTCGGCGGCGGACAGCTTGCCGACCTCCACCATCCGGTCCAGGATCCACGACCAGCGCTCCTCGGCCCGCTCCCGGTTCTCCGCGCTGACCGCCGGGTCGTACTGCCCGGCGCCCTTCAACAGCGCGGCCAGGAAGGCGCCTTCGCTCGGGTCGAGCTGGGAGACGTCCTTGCCGTAGTACGCCGCCGCGGCGCGCTCGATGCCGTAACTGCCGCGCCCGAACCAGCTGGTGTTGAGGTAGCCGGCCAGGATGTCCTGCTTGCTCATCCGGTCGTCCAGCTTGATCGCGATGACGATCTCGCTGAGTTTGCGGGACATGTCCTGGCGCTGGTTCAGGTAGATGTTCTTGACGTACTGCTGGGTGATGGTGGAGCCGCCCTGGGTCTCACCGCCGGTGACCATCTGGACGACGGCGCGCCCGATGCCGGTGACGGAGATGCCCGGGTCGTCGTAGAAGGTCTCGTTCTCGGCGGCCAGCACCGCCCACTGCACCGGCTCCGGCACCTGGCCGAGCGGCACCTCCTGCCGGTTGGTCGGACCGATCCGCGCCATCTCGCTGCCGTCCGCCCAGTAGTAGACGTTGTTCTGCTGGGTGGCGAAGGAGTTCAGGTCCTCCGGGACGGCGGTGTGCGCGTAGAACCAGAGCAGCCAGCCGCTCAGCCCGGCCGCGCCCGTCCCGGCCACCAGCAGCAGCTGCCGCCAGGACGGGAGCCAGCGGCGGACGCCGCGCCGTCCGCGGCGCGGGTAGTCGATCCGCAGGGACGGGCGCCGGCCCCGGAACGGACGCGACCCGCGTAACGGCCGGGGGCGCGGGCGCGGCAGGAAACGTCGGCGTCGGCGCCCGGGCGTCTCCTTCTCGGCGGTCTCGCCAGCGGTCTCCTCGGCGGTCTCCTCGGCCACGCCCTCGGCCGTCTCCCCGGCCCCGTCTTCGGCCACGTCTTCGGCCCCGCCGTCTTGCTGAGCACGCACAGTCCGGTCTCCGATTCGCTCGTGGGCTGACCCTCCGTACACATAGACGTGATGAGAACATCAGTACGTATGCCTGGCTTTGGTGTGATCATGGTCATACTGCGCTCGACGGGTGGGACGTGAGCGTCCGACGGGCGGGCCGCGGACCGTGGACGAACAGCCCGCGGACGGCCGCCCGCGCGGAACCCGGTCCGCGCCAGCCCCGGCGTGCCGCCAGAATGGCGCCATGAGGATGATCCAGACCGCGCTCGGCACGCTGCTGCTCCTGCTGATCATCGGCAGCATCCTGCGCACGCTGGTCGTTCCGCGCGGCCTCTACTCGGCGCTGGTGATGCGGCTCTGGCGGGTGCTGCGCACGCTGCTGCGGCTGTCCGCCGGGCCGAACCGCGGCTACCTCGCGCAGGACCGGGCGCTCACCTGGCTGGCGCCGCTGGTGCTCCTCGGCATGCTCGGCGTCTGGCTCAGCTGCATGCTGACCGCCTACACCCTGCTGCTGCACGGCACCTCCGAGCTGAGCTGGTCGGTGTCCGTGCGCGAGGCCGGGTCCAGCCTGTTCACCCTCGGCTTCGCGAGCGGCGAGCGGCTCCACCTCTCCGCGATCGACTTCCTGGCCGCCGCCAGCGGCCCGCTGGTCATCGCCCTCCAGATCGCCTACCTGCCGACCCTCTACGCCGCCTACCAGCGCCGCGAGACCGAGGTGACCCTGCTGCAGTCCCGGGCCGGCGAGCCCGCCTGGGGCCCCGAGCTGCTGGCCCGCCAGTCCCTGGTGGACACCGAGACCGCGCTCCCCCAGCTCTACCGGGACTGGGAGCGGCTGGCGGCCGACATCGGCGAGAGCCACTCCAACTACCCGGTGCTGCTCTCCTTCCGCTCCCCGCAGCCCCACCGCAGCTGGGTGGTCGGACTGATCGCCGTGATGGACGCCGCCGCCCTGCACCTGGCGCTCTGCCCGCGCTCGGCCCCACCCGAGGCCCGGCTGGTGATCCGGGCCGGCTTCACCGCGATGCGCGACATCGGCCGCTCGCTGCGGATCGACTTCGAAGCGGACCCGGACCCGGACATCCCGATCCGGCTGACCTACGCCGAGTACCTGGGCGCCGTCGCGATGATCACCGCGGCCGGGTTCCCGCGCGAGCGCCCGGTCGAGGACGCCTGGGCGCACTTCCACGGCTGGCGGGTCAACTACGAGGCGCTGGCGTACGAACTGGCCCGGCGCAGCGACGCCGTCCCTGCGCTGTGGACCGGCCCGCGCGACTTCCGCGCCCCCGTCATCCCGCCGAGCCGCCCCACCGACCGCCGCCCGTCCTCGACCCCGCCGCCGGGGACACCGCTGCCGCCGCTGCCGCCCGCCTGAGCGGGCGGACCAGACCGACCCGGGCGGAGCGGGCGGACCAGACCGACCCGGGCGGACCGGGTACACTCGTCCGCAGTACGTGCCGTTCAGGAGCACGCAGGAGCAGAGGAAGAAGAGGGAGGTGGGGTTGATGACCGCGCTCAAGGCCGCCATGCGCAGCGTCCGGGTCTCCCTCACGTCCCGGGCCGCGGCCTGACCTCCTCCTGTCCCGCCTCGCCGGGGGCGTGAGCCCGCGGGGCCCGCACGAACACTCCTCAGGAACGGATCTCCGTCCACCATGCGCAACTGGATCACGCGTGCCGAGACCGGCACCGACATCCCGACCATCCGCGACATCAACCTCGCCGCCTTCGGAACTCCCGCCGAGGCCGACCTCGTCGACGCGCTGCGCGCCGACACCTCCTGGATCGAGGGCCTGTCCCTCGTCGCCACCACCGAGCACGGCACCGACGAGCAGGGCACTGGTGAGCACGGCACCGCCGTCGGCCACGCCCTGCTGACCCGCTGCCACATCGGCGACGTCCCGGCCCTGTGCCTGGCCCCGTGCGCCGTGCTCCCCGCGCACCAGCGCACCGGCGCCGGCTCCGCCGCCGTCCGCGCAGCACTGGACGCGGCACGGGACCTGGGCGAGCGCCACGTCGTCGTCCTGGGGCACCCGGACTACTACCCGCGGTTCGGCTTCACCCGCGCCTCCGCCCACGGCATCGGCCTGAGCATCGAGGTCCCGGACGAGGCGCTGATGGCCCTCGCCCTGGACGCCGGCCACCCGCTGCCCGCGGGCACCGTCCGCTACGCCGCGCCGTTCGGCATCTGACGGACGACGCCGGGCGGGGCACGTGGGC
>NZ_JBHVEU010000602.1:0-4366 GCF_042802075.1 Kitasatospora sp. NPDC057518 | reverse complement strand
GACCGGGGCCGCCTGCACGGGCCTTCGTCAGTGCACGCCCTCGAAGAGGCTGGTCACGGAGCCCTCCTCGAAGACCTCGCGGATCGCGGCGGCGATCGACGGGGCGATGGACAGCGTGGTGATCTTGTCCAGCTGGATCGAGGCCGGGGTGGGCAGCGTGTTGGTGAACACGAACTCGCTCACCCGCGAGTTCTTCAGCCGGTCCGCGGCCGGGCCGGAGAGCACACCGTGGGTGGCGGCCACCACGACGTCCGCGGCGCCGTTGTCGAACAGCGCGTCGGCCGCGGCGCAGATGGTGCCGGCGGTGTCGATCATGTCGTCGACCAGCACGCAGACCCGGCCCTTGACGTCACCGACGACGTCGGCCGACAGGATGGTGTTGGCCTGGGTGATGTCGCGGCGCTTGTGGATGATCGCCAGCGGGGCGTCCAGCCGGTCGCACCACTGGTCGGCGACCTTCACGCGGCCGGCGTCCGGGGAGACGACCGTCAGCTTGTCGCGGTCGACCTTCCCGCCGATGTAGTCGGCCAGCAGCGGCAGCGCGAACAGGTGGTCCACCGGGCCGTCGAAGAAGCCCTGGATCTGCGCGGTGTGCAGGTCCACGGCCATCAGACGGTCGGCGCCGGCCTGGCGCAGCAGGTCGGCGACCAGGCGGGCCGAGATGGGCTCGCGGCCGAGGTGCTTCTTGTCCTGGCGGGCGTACCCGTAGAACGGCAGGATCGCGGTGATGCTCTTGGCGGAGGCCCGCTTCAGAGCATCGATCATGATCAGCTGTTCCATGATCCACTGGTTGATGGGAGCCGTGTGGCTCTGCATCACGAAGCAGTCCGCGCCGCGCGCGGAGTCCAGGAAGCGGACGTAGATCTCGCCGTTGGCGAAGTCCAGGGCCTTGGTGGGGACCAGCTCGGTCCCGAGCGCCTCGGCCACCTCCTTCGCCAGCTCCGGGTGGGCACGGCCGGAGAAGAGCTTCAGCTTCTTCTCACCCGACGTCGTGATCCCGCTCACTGCACCGTCTCCTCGCGTTGCGAACGCTGAACCCTCGACCCGGTGGCGGGCAGGCAGGGCCCGCTCGCGGTACGGGTTGGGGAATTGTCGGTACGCCTGGACACGGGCGGTAAGCCCTGTGGCGCACGTATGTCCCCAAGGTTACGCGCCCGCGCAGAAACCGTCCGCCTCGGGACCGTCCCCCGGCCCCGGCCCGCCCGCTCAGGCCTGCTCGGCCCCGTCCGCCGCCGCCTTCGCGGCCTGCGCGGACACCGTCCCGGGGCGCTTGCGCTCGACCCAGCCCTCGATGTTGCGCTGCGTGGCCCGGTTCACACCGAGCGCCCCGGCCGGGACGTCGTTGGTGATCACCGAGCCGGCGCCGGTGTAGGCGCCGTCACCGACGGTGACCGGGGCGATGAACATGTTGTCCGAGCCGGTGCGGCAGTGCGCGCCGATGACCGTGCGGTGCTTGTTCACGCCGTCGTAGTTCACGGTGACGGAGGCCGCGCCGATGTTGGTGCCCTCGCCGATCGTGGCGTCGCCGATGTAGGACAGGTGCGGCACCTTGGCGCCCTCGCCCAGCTCGGAGTTCTTCACCTCGACGTAGGTACCGACCTTCGCCTTGCGGCCCAGCCGGGCGCCCGGCCGCAGGTAGGCGTACGGGCCGGCGGTGGCCAGCTCGCCGATCTCGGCGCGGTCGGCCGTGGTGTTGCTCGCCCGGGCGCCGGCGCCGACCAGGGTGTCCTTGAGGGTCGAGTTCGGGCCGACCTCGCAGCCCTCGCCCAGGTGCGTGGCGCCCTGGAGCTGGGTGTTCGGCAGCACCACGGCGTCCGGCTCGTACGTGACCTGCACGTCGAACCAGGTGGTCGCCGGGTCCACCACGGTGACGCCCTCGCGCATCGCCCGCTCCAGCAGGCGGTCGTTCAGCAGCCGGCGGGCCTGCGCCAGCTGGACGCGGTCGTTGATGCCCAGGATGTCCCGGTGGTCCTCGGCCACCACGGCGCCGACCCGGTGGCCCGCCGTGCGCAGGATCTCCAGGGTGTCGGTCAGGTACTCCTCGCCCTGCGAGTTGTCCGTGGTGAGCTCGCCCAGCGCCGCGGTGAGCAGCTTGGCGTCGAAGGCGAAGACGCCGGAGTTGATCTCGGTGATCGCGCGCTGGGTGGCGCTGGCGTCGCGCTCCTCGACGATCGCGGCGACGGTGCCGTCCTCGTCCCGCAGGATGCGGCCGTAGCCGAAGGGCTCCGGGACGACGGCGGTCAGCACGGTGACGCCGTTCTGCTGGGCGGTGTGCGCGTCGGCCAGCCGGCGCAGGGTCTCCCCGGTCAGCAGCGGCGAGTCGCCGGCGGTGACGATCACGGTGCCGTCCAGCACGGCGCCGTCGGCGGCCAGCGACTCCAGCGCGGTGCGCACCGCGTGCCCGGTGCCGTTCTGCTCCGCCTGCACCGCGGTGCGGGTGGCCGGGTAGTGCTCCGTCAGGTGCGCCACGACCAGCTCGCGCTGGTGGCCGACCACGACGACCAGCTGGCCGGGCGTCAGTTCCCGGGCCGCCGAGACCGCGTGACCCACCAACGAGCGGCCGCACACCTCGTGCAGCACCTTGGGCAGCTTGTTCGACTTCATCCGGGTCCCGCCACCGGCGGCGAGCACGACAACGGCGGCAAGCGAATTGGCACCCATGCGGGGAGGCTCCTCGGTAGGTTCACAGAGAGGGCAGAGCAGGCCCGGCCCGGACCCAGGCCGGTCGCCATTCGCACAGTCCGCCGAGCAGCACCGACAATACCGGCGCCACGGATAACGCCCGAACCCGAGGCGTGCAGAGGCTCCGCCGCTAGGATTCGAACCCAGACAAAGGCCTCCAAAGGGCCCTGTGCTGCCATTACACCACGGCGGACAGTCGTGTCAGACCCTACCCGAGAGGGCCCTGCCGTGGGTATCGACTTGACCGATCCACGGCCCGGATTCCAGCCCCGGCGGCCGAACCCGCCGGCCCCCCGGTTCATCCATCCAGTCGGGTGAATTCACTCAAGCGCCGCGCGGCGGTGTGTTCCCCTGGACACGGAGCGCAACCTACGATGCCGTAGGTTACGCCAACGTAGCTCCGCTTCGCTCCCGTTCCGGGACGCCGCACAAGGGACGCCCATGACCATCCAGGCAGGCGAGGCGCGCGCGGGGAACGCCGCGTCCCGCACTCCGTCTCCCGACCCCGAACCCGCCGAACCCACCGACCCCGCCGCACCCGTGGAGACCGACGACGCCGTGGAGACCGCCGACCAGACCGCCGGGACCGGCGACTCCGACACCGCCGCCACCCGGCTGTCCGCCACCCGCGGCGGCGAGAAGCAGGGCCCGGCCGAGCGGATCGCGCTCTCCCTGTTCATCCTCGTGCCGTTCGCCGCCCTGGTCGCCGCCGTCCCGGTGGCCTGGGGCCGGGGGCTGGGCTGGACGGACCTCGCGATCACCGTCGGCATGTACTACCTCACCTGTCACGGCATCACCATCGGCTACCACCGCTACTTCACCCACGGCGCCTTCAAGGCCGGCCGCCCGATGCGCCTGGCGCTGGCGATCGCCGGGAGCCTCGCCGTCGAGGGCCCGCTGGTGCGCTGGGTGGCCGACCACCGCAAGCACCACCGGTTCAGCGACAAGGACGGCGACCCGCACTCGCCGTGGCGCTACGGGGAGAGCGTCCCGGCGCTGATGAAGGGCCTCTGGTGGGCCCACATGGGCTGGATGTTCGACGAGGAGCAGACCCCGCAGCTCACGTACGCCCCGGACCTGGTGCGCGACCCGGCCCTGCGGCGGATCTCCCGGCTGTTCTGGCTCTGGACCACCATCTCGCTGCTGCTGCCCGCGCTGATCGGCGGCCTGGTGAGCCTGTCCTGGGAGGGCGCGCTCTCCGCCTTCTTCTGGGGTTCGCTGGTCCGGGTGGCGCTGCTGCACCACGTCACCTGGTCGATCAACTCGATCTGCCACGCCGTCGGCCGGCGCCCGTTCCGCTCCCGGGACCGCTCCGGCAACGTCTGGTGGCTGGCCGTGCTCTCCTGCGGGGAGTCCTGGCACAACCTGCACCACGCCGACCCGACCTCGGCCCGGCACGGGGTGCTCCGCGGGCAGATCGACTCCTCGGCCCGGCTGATCCGCTGGTTCGAGCTGGCCGGCTGGGTCCGGGACGTCCGCTGGCCGGACGCGCAGCGGATCGCCGCCCGCCGCGCCGCATGAGGCGGCGCTTCCAGCATGATGTAGGGGTGAACGGGAGCAGCGCAGACAGCAGGGGCGGTCACCACGGCACGCGGACGGACGCGGCGCCCGCCACGGCGCAGGCCCGTCCGCGGGCCGCCGCACCGGCGGCCGGCACCGACGACGGAGGTCCGGACCGGGGCGC
>NZ_JBHVEU010000601.1:0-4389 GCF_042802075.1 Kitasatospora sp. NPDC057518 | reverse complement strand
GTCGGCGACCACCGAGTTGTAGCTCAGCTGGCTGCGCAGGTTGTCCAGGTCGTGCGCGGTGTAGATGTTGTTGAAGCTCGCGATCGCGTTGTCGTACGAGCTGCGCAGACGGATACCGAAGGACTCGTCGCTGGGGCTGAGGTCCGGGGTCTTCGGGTTGGCGAGCGCGGCGCTGATCAGGGCCCGCTGCTGCGAGGTCGCGTTCTTCGCCAGCGAGAACTGCTGGAGCGCGCGGGTGGAGACGACCAGGTCCTTGTTGTTCGACGCGAGCGCGATGTCCTGGGTGATGGACAGCAGGTCTCGGATGATCACGTCGTAGGCGGTGATCGTCGACTGGATGTTCTGGTTGTTCTGGTAGGGCAGGCTGCGGGTGTCCGCGATCGAGTTCAGGTCCTTGCGGATCTGGAGCAACAGCGCCTTGCCGCCGGACAGTTCGAGGTTCTCGAACTTGTCGGAGGACGCGGTGAAGGTGCGGCTCAGGTCGTCGGTGGACTTGCGGGCCGCGACGATGTCGTCGTCCAGCGGGGCGGTCGGGTCGTGGGTGATCGGGCCGGCGCTGATGTCGCGCTCGGTCTGCAGCGCGTCCGCGAGGTTGGTCGCCTTCTTGGCCAGGTCGGACAGGTTGGCCATCTGGGCGAGTTGCTGCGAGTTCTCCATCGAGGTCTGGATGCGCAGGCCACCGAGGACCAGCGAGACCATCACGGGGAGGGCGAGCAGCGCGATCAGTCGGGTGCGGATGCGCCAGTTGCGCATCGCGAGCCGGTTCAGACCGGTGGCGCGGCGCCTGGTCAGCGAGGTCCGGAGCTTGTCCCGGGCGGACTTCCGCTCCTGCCCGTCCTCCTCCGGTCGCCCGAGGGCCTCGGGTGTCACCGGCTCGGCCGGGCCGCCGGGGGCCGCCGCCTGTTGGGGGGCTGCCACAGGCTCGCGCGACTCCGGGTTCCCCGCGGCGCCGCTACCCCTTTTGAAACGTCCCTGCACTGGCGTCGCAACCTCTGGACCGGGCGTCCCGCCGCGTCGCCACGGCCTGGACGGTGTCGAGTTTCCATCCGCCCCCCGGCCGGTCCGGGAGAGCGGGCACCGGGGTGGACCACTCCCTACCCACGGTCCGTCGCATTCCAGCACAGCCGGGGAATCCCAACAAGGGCCGCAGGTACCGGGCGTCCGGCGCTACCGACCGCTTGTGCGACCTCACTGACTGTGCGGTAACAGGACCGGAATACCGCCTTTTTCGGACACTCGCCGGATACATGCCAAGCGGACCCGGGATCGGGAAGAGTCACAGACCTTCCGGAATGCCCCTTATCGGGCGGAATGTCGGAAAGTCCCGGAGCGACGATATGTCGGATATCTGCATTTTGCTCGTCAATTTGTGAGCAAAATCACAGTCTAATGTGTAGCTTTGGTCACGGTCTCTATGGAATGAGATCTCGTAACCTGGCTGTCTCCGGAGCACGGCCCCGATCAGCCTGCCCAGAACCCCTCCGAATCAATCGGAATCCATCAGGCCGGTGCCGATCCGCCGCGGTCGGCCAGGCCATGACCACGAGGTGCTCTCGATGTCCCAGGCGAAGAACGCCACCAAGTCCACGCTGTCCTGCCGCCCCACGGCGAACCCGCGCCGGACGACGCTGGCCTCGGTCGAGGACTTCAGCACGATCCCGGGTGCCCGCAAGCCCGAGGACGTCCTGACCTACGGCACCGAGCTGCCGGCCGCCACGGCCAACCCGCGCCGCACCCAGCTGATGGTCGCCCCGGTCGTCGTCCCGCAGGACTGACCCCGCACCGCACCGCGCCGAGGGCGCCGTCGTCACACCGGTGGCGGCGGCGCCCTCGGCGTCGCACGGGGCACGCTTCCGTCCCGACCGTCCTGAACAGGGGCAAAGCGGTCAGCCGGGGCCCCACGCGATAGCCTGGAGGCCGATTGACGGGGCCGCGCCCACTGCGGGCGGGAGCCCACCAGCGCCCGGGCGCGCCCCGGGCGGCCGACGAAGCGAGGGGTAGCCCAGCCGTGCGCATTGCCAGGTTTTCCGTCCGGGAAGGGAGCCCTGCCGCCGGCAGCGTCTCCTTCGGCGTAGTGGAGGGCGACCCTTCCCGGCCCGAGTCGCTGGTCGTCCACGCGCTGGCCGGCCACCCGTTCGGCCAGCCCCAGCCCACCGGCGAGAGCTACCGCTTCCAGGACGTCCGGCTGCTCAGCCCGATGCTCCCGAACAAGATCGTGGCGGTCGGCCGCAACTACGCGGCGCACGCGGCGGAGCTGGGCAACGACGTCCCGGACGTCCCGCTCACCTTCTTCAAGCCGTCCACCTCGGTGATCGGCCCGACCGAGAGCATCGCCTACCCGCCGTTCTCCTCGGACGTCCACCACGAGGCCGAACTCGCCGTGGTGATCGGCCGGATGTGCCGCGAGGTGCCGCTGGACCGGGTGCCCGAGGTGATCCTCGGCTACACCTGCGCCAACGACGTCACCGCCCGGGACGTCCAGCAGCGCGAGGGTCAGTGGGCCCGGGCCAAGGGCTTCGACACGGCCTGCCCGCTGGGCCCGTGGATCGAGACCGACCTCGACCCGAGCGACCTCGCGATCACCTGCACGGTCAACGGCGAGCTCCGCCAGACCGGCCGCACCTCCCTGATGGTCCGCTCGGTCGCCGAGCTGGTCGTCCACATCTCCGAGGCCATGACGCTGCTGCCCGGCGACGTCATCCTCACCGGCACGCCCGCAGGGGTGGGCCCCCTCAACGTCGGCGACGAGGTCGCCGTCTCCATCGAAGGCATCGGCACTCTCACCAACAAGGTGATCAAGCGTGGCTAACACTGACCCGGCCGTCCGGGTTCGCTTCTGTCCCTCCCCGACCGGCAACCCCCACGTGGGCATGGTCCGCACGGCCCTGTTCAACTGGGCCTACGCCCGCCACAACGGCGGCAAGCTGGTCTTCCGGATCGAGGACACCGACTCCGCCCGCGACTCCGAGGAGTCGTACAACCAGCTGCTCGACGCGATGCGCTGGCTCGGCCTGGACTGGGACGAGGGCCCCGAGGTCGGCGGGCCGGACGCGCCGTACCGGCAGTCGCAGCGGATGGACATCTACGCCGATGTCGCCCGCCGCCTGCACGAGGCCGGCCACGCCTACCACTGCTACTGCTCCACCGAGGAGCTGGACGCCCGCCGCGAGGCCGCCCGCGCGGCCGGCAAGCCCTCCGGCTACGACGGCCACTGCCGCGAGCTGACGGACGAGCAGGTCGCCGTCTACAAGCTGGAGAAGCGCGAGCCGATCCTGCGCTTCCGGATGCCCGACAAGACCCTCTCCTTCGACGACCTGGTGCGCGGCACGCTCACCTTCGAGCCGGAGAACGTGCCGGACTACGGCATCGTCCGGGCCAACGGCGCCCCGCTGTACACCCTGGTCAACCCGGTGGACGACGCCCTGATGGGCATCACCCACGTGCTGCGCGGCGAGGACCTGCTGTCCTCCACCCCGCGGCAGATCGCGCTGTACGCCGCGCTCGCCGAGATCGGCGTCGGCGACGGCACCACCCCGCGCTTCGGCCACCTGCCGTACGTGATGGGCGAGGGCAACAAGAAGCTCTCCAAGCGCGACCCGCAGTCCTCGCTCAACCTGTACCGCGAGCGCGGCTTCATCCGCGAGGGCCTGCTCAACTACCTGTCCCTGCTGGGCTGGTCGCTGGCCGAGGACCGCGACCTGTTCGACATGGACGAGATGGTCGCCGCCTTCGACGTCGCCAAGGTGAACGCCAACCCGGCCCGCTTCGACCTGAAGAAGTGCGAGGCGATCAACGCCGAGCACGTCCGCCGGCTGGCCCCGGAGGACTTCGTCCGCCGCCTGGTGCCCTTCCTCCAGGGCGCCGAGCTGCTGCCGGCCGAGCCCACCGCCGAGCAGCTGGACCTGCTCGCCAAGGTGGCGCCGCTCACCCAGGAGCGGATGGTCGTGCTGAGCGAGATCGTGAACATGGCCGGCTTCCTGTTCGTGGCGCCGGAGAAGTTCGCCCTCGACCCGGACGACGCCGCCAAGGTGCTGACCGCGGACTCCCGCCCGGTGCTGGAGGCCAGCATCAAGGCGCTGGAGGAGCTCGCGGACTTCACCCCGGAGCCGATCCAGGCCGCGCTGCGCGAGGCGCTGGTGGAGGGGCTGGGCATCAAGCCCAAGTTCGCCTTCACGCCGCTGCGGGTGGCCGTCACCGGCCGACGGGTCTCCCCGCCGCTGTTCGAGTCCATGGAGCTGCTGGGCCGCCCGGAGACGCTGCGGCGGCTGCGTGCCGCCCTGGACGCCCTCCCGGCCGCCTGAGGCGCCCTCCTGGACGCTCTCTGACGGATCCCTGCCGGACCGGCCCTCCATGGGCCGCCGAGCAGGCCGCGGGCCCGGCCTCGTGCCG
>NZ_JBHVEU010000600.1:0-4404 GCF_042802075.1 Kitasatospora sp. NPDC057518 | reverse complement strand
GGCGCGGGGCCCGTACGGCGCTCACTCCTCCCCGGGCCGCGGGTTCGGGTTGACCGCCTGGCCGTCGATGGGCTCGCCCCAGGCGTCCTCGCCGTCCGCGTCGACGCAGTAGCCGCTGCCCTCGACGTGCCCGCCCGCGCTCCGGCACTGGTCGGCGGTGACGTCCCGGCGCCCGGTCGCCGCCGCCGGACCGGCGGCGGCCACGGTCCCGGCCACGGCGAGCGGGAGGAGCAGGAGGGCGGAGGCGGTCGCGGCGGCCACCCGGGCCGGCAGTGAGCTGTTCATGCGGACCACGACAGCACGCCACCGGACCCCCGGCGACCACAGGACGCCCGCCCGGGTGGCCCCCGCCCTCCGCCGCTCCCGCGCCGGAGCCGCTACTCCCGCGCCAGCGCCGCGATGGCCGCGAGCAGCAGCGCCGAGCCCGCCAGCAGGCCCGCCGTCAGCGGCTCGCCGAGGCAGAGCACGCCGATCACCGCCGCGGTCGCGGGCTCCAGCAGGACCAGCACCGCGGCCGTCGTGCTGGGCACGGTGGTCAGGCCGGTGAAGTACCAGCGGTAGGCGAACAGGGTGGGCACGGTGCCGAGGAAGAGCAGCGCCACCGCGGTCACCAGCGGGTCCCCGTCGACCGGCAGGACGCCCTGGACACCCTGGACGGCGACGAGCGGAAGCAGGCAGAGCAGCCCGGTGGTGAAGGCGCCGGTGCCGGCCCGGGCCGAGCCGCCGCCCCGGGCCCAGAGGGTGAGGCCGCTCTGGCCGCCGCCCGCGAGGACGGCCAGCGCGACGCCGAGGGCCGGGCGCGGGCCCGCCGCCGGGGCGGCCACCAGCAGGGCGAGGCCGGCCAGGGCCAGGGCGGCCGCGGCCGCCGTTCGACGGGTCAGGCGTTCGCCGAGCAGCAGGTGGGCGCCGAGGCTGGTGAACACCGGGCCGGCGCCGATGGTGATCAGGGTGCCCAGCCCGAGGCCCGCGTACCGCACCGAGCCGAAGTAGGCGCACTGGCTGACCGCCAGACCGAGCCCGGTCAGCGCGGCGGAGCGCCACCCGGCGGCGCCCCGCCCGGCGCGCGGCCGGCGGCCCGGCAGCAGGGCCAGGCAGAGCGCGGCGACGCCGAAGCGCCAGCAGGAGACGCCCGCCGGGCCGAGCCCGCTGGTGCTCATCAGCAGTGCGGAGACGGCGCCGCCGACGCCCCAGGCGACGGCGGCGGCGGAGATGGACAGGAGGCCGCGCCGGAAGGGCACGGCGGTGTACGAGGTCATGCGTCGGTACTCCACGATGAGTTGCCGGTTCAGGTCCGCTGGGTACGCGGGCGGCAGTCATCGCCCCGGCTGCGGGCAGTCCCGTCGGGCCGGAGGAGGTGGAGTGGGCCGCCCGCTAGCGGGCCGGCGGGGGGAGGATCACGAATCGCACGGGGCCAGCCTACGCGCGGTCCGGCCCCGGCGTTCGTGATCTTTCCTTCGCCCACGGACGGGACGTACGGTCGTCCTGGCCGGGACTCCCGGCGGCACGTCCCACTCGACGAAGGAGCGGAACACGATGGACCAGCTGACGTACGACGAGGTCGAGGCCGCCGGGAAGCGGATCGCCGGGCGGGTGCGCCCGGTGGCGGTGGCACCGGGGGACGACGGCGGACGGACCTGGCTGGCGCTGGAGTTCCTCCAGCACACCGGCAGCTTCAAGGCGCGCGGCGCGCAGAACTTCCTGCTGGCGCACGCCGAGGCGGGCACCCTCCCGGACGCCGGGGTGACCATCGCCTCGGGCGGCAACGCCGGGCTGGCCTGCGCCTGGGCGGCCCGCGAACTCGGCGTCCACGCAACGGTGTTCCTGCCCGAGACGGCCTCCCCGGTGAAGCTGGCGCGGCTGCGCTCGTACGGCGCCGAGGTACGGCTGGCGGGCCGGGAGTACGCGGAGGCGCTGGCCGCCTGCGAGGAGTTCGCGGCCGGCAGCGGGGCGCTGTCCTCGCACGCGTACGACCACCCGCTGATCGCCGCCGGCGCCGGGACGGTCCTGTCGGAGATCCGCGCCGGGGTGCCCGGGCTGGACACGGTGGTGGTGTCGGTCGGCGGCGGCGGGCTGTTCGCCGGGGTGGCGGTGGCGGCCCGCGAGCACGGCATCCGGGTGCTCGCCGTGGAGCCGACGGGCAGCCGCGCGCTGAACGCCGCCCTGGCCGCGGGCCGCCCGGTGGACGTCCCGGTGGACTCCGTCGCCCAGGACTCGCTCGGGGCCCGCCGGGCCACCGCCCTCGCCGTGGACGCCGCCGCGCACGAGGGCGTCCGGTCGGTGCTGGTCGACGACGAGGCCATCGTGCGCGCCCGCCGGCAGCTCTGGGAGGACCGCCGGATCGCCGTCGAGTACGCGGCCGCCACGGCGCTCGCCGCCGTCGACCGGGCCGAGGGCGAGCGCGTCGCCGTGCTGCTCTGCGGCGCCAACACCGACCCGTCCGATCTGGTGGACTAGCGCCGCTCCGCTATACGGAGCCCACTATTCCCATCCTCGGGAATTTCCCCTATCATGCGACCCCGCACGGCGCGGCCCGAATTTCGGTCGGATCGATCGGATACGTAATATGCCGGGCGCCATAACGCCCCCTACCTGCAAGGATGTCCGGAAAAGAATGTAAACATTCAGTAATGAAATCTGTGCAGAGGGGACTGAAAAGTCCTAGTGTGTGGCAACTCTCATCGCTCCGCCCACCCCGGAGTCCCCACACACAGAGAGATCGTTCATGGCTTCCCTCAACCAGATCTCGCCGCCCGGCCAGGGCACCGGTTCCGAAACCGGCACCGCCCAGCGGTCGCTGCGCCGCCACGTCGGCCTCGTCGGCCTCATGTGGGCCTCGGTCGGCTCGATCATCGGCTCCGGCTGGCTGTTCGGCGCCAAGGAAGGCGTCGTGGCGGCCGGCCCGGCCGCCGTCGTCTCCTGGGGCATCGGCACGGTGGCGATCGTGCTGCTCGCGCTCGTGCACGCCGAGCTCGGCAGCATGTTCCCGGTCTCGGGCGGTACCGCGCGGTACCCGCACTACGCCTTCGGCGGCCTCGCCGGGATGTCCTTCGGCTGGTTCTCCTGGCTCCAGGCGGCCACCGTCGCGCCGATCGAGGTCGAGGCGATGATCGGCTACGCCCGGCACTGGCCCTGGGCGGGCGGCCTGCTCAACGACAACAACACCCTTACCGCCAGCGGCTTCGCCGTCGCCACCGTGCTCATGGCGGTGTTCGTCGCGGTGAACTTCCTGGGCGTGCGTGTCCTGGCCCGCACCAACAACGTCGCCACCTGGCTGAAGATCTTCGTCCCGCTGTTCACGATCTTCGTGCTCGCCGTGACCAACTTCCACGGCTCCAACTTCACCTCGCACGGCTTCGCCCCGTTCGGCGCCCAGGGCGTGCTCGCGGCGATCAGCACCAGCGGCATCATCTTCGCCCTGCTCGGCTTCGAGCAGGCCATCCAGCTGGCCGGCGAGAGCCGCAACCCCAAGCGCGACATCCCCCGCGCCGTCCTCGGCTCGGTCGCCATCGGCGCCGTGGTCTACACCCTGCTCCAGGTCGTCTTCATCGGCGCGCTGCCGGTCAGCTCCTTCGCCAACGGCTGGGACAAGCTCGACTTCCCCGGCATCGACGGCCCCTTCGCGGGCCTCGCCACCACCGTCGGCCTCGGCTGGCTGGCCTGGGTGCTGTACGCCGACGCCGTGATCTCCCCCGGCGGCAGCGGGCTGATCTACACCACCTCGACCTCGCGCATCTCCTACGGCCTGAGCCGCAACGGCTACGCCCCGCAGCGCTTCGAGGAGTTGGACAAGAACGGCGTGCCGTGGTTCGGCCTGGTCATCGCCTTCGTCACCGGCGTGATCTGCTTCCTGCCCTTCCCGAGCTGGCAGGAGCTGGTCGGCTTCATCACCTCCGCCAGCGTGCTGATGTACGCCGGCGCCCCGCTGGCCTTCGGCGCGATGCGCCGCCGGCTGCCCGACCGCGAGCGCCCCTACCGGCTGCCGGCGGGCGGCGTGATCTCCCCGGCCGCGTTCGTGGTCTCCAGCCTGATCATCTACTGGTCCGGCTGGCACACCCTCTCCCGCCTGGGCATCGCGATCGTGCTCGGCTACGTCCTGCTCGGGAGCTACGCCGCGTACGCGATCAGGAAGGGCCTGCCGAACGCGCCGCGACTGAGCTGGAAGGCCGCCCAGTGGCTGCCGCCCTACCTGATCGGCCTCGGCCTGATCTCCTGGCTCGGCGGCTTCGGCGACGGCATCGGCCGGATCCCGCTGTGGACCGACATGGCCCTGGTGTCGGTGTTCTCGGTGGCCATCTACTACTGGGCGATCCGGGTGGCGCTGCCGGCCGAGGAGATCGAGCAGGAGGTCGCCGACGTCGAGGTGGTCGACGAGGGCGGCCACTGACCGACGACGAACGACAGGAC
>NZ_JBHVEU010000599.1:0-4409 GCF_042802075.1 Kitasatospora sp. NPDC057518 | reverse complement strand
ACGATGCGCGAACTCGGCCTGCCCACCCGGGGCCGCCGGGCCGAGAGCCCGGACGACCCGGAGCGCGCCACCGAGGCCGCCGAGCGGCTGCTCGCGGCCGGCGCGACCGCGGTCGTGGCCGCCAGCGACACCCTGGCCCTCGGCTGGTACCAGGCGCTGCGGCACGACGGCCGCGCCCCCGGCCCGGAGGCGGCCGTCATCGGCTTCGACGACTCGCCGATCGCCCCCCTGCTCTTCCCCTCGCTGTCCAGCCTCGCCCAGCCGCTCGACGCGGTCGGCCGCGAGTGCATGCGGCTCCTGCTCGACCGGCTCGGCGACCGCCAACGGCCGACCGAACACGTCCTGCTGGAACCGGAACTGGTGCTCCGCGAAAGCGTGTGACACCGCTCCCCCGAGCCGTCTCCGACCCATCCCCCCACCCTCGCAAGGAGATCACGCATGGCCACCTCCCGCACCCTCGCCGCGGCCGCCGTCTGCGCGGCCGTCGCCCTCGGCGCCGTCACCGGCTGCTCCTCCTCCGGCGGCTTCGGCGACTCGACGGCCAAGCAGTCCTCCGGCGGCAAGCAGGACCTGACGGTGCTGATCGCCACCTCCGGCGAGGCCGAGACCGCGGCGGTCAAGGCGGCCACCGCCGCCTGGGCACAGCAGACCGGCAACACCGTCACGGTGCAGATCGCCAGCAACATCAACCAGCAACTCGGCCAGGCCCTCGCCGGCGGCACCCCGCCGGACCTCTTCTACGTCAACTCCGACCAGTTCGCGAACTACGCCAAGGGCGGCTCGCTCTACGCCTACGGCGACCAGATACCCGACGCCGCGGACTTCTCCGAGCAGCTGCGCAAGGCCTTCAGCAACGACGGCAAGCTCACCTGCCTGCCCAAGGACAGCTCCACCCTGGGCCTGGCGATCAACACCGACCTCTGGAAGCAGGCCGGCCTGACCGAGGCCGACTACCCCACCACCTGGCAGCAGCTGTCCGACGACGCCGCCAAGCTCACCAAGGACGGCGTCACCGGCCTCGTCACCGCCCCCGACTACCAGCGGGTCGGCGCCCTGCTGAAGGAGGCCGGCGGCTGGATCACCGACCCCGAGCAGAAGACGATGACCGCCGACAGCCCGGCCAACAAGCAGGCGCTGGAGTACCTCCAGTCCATGATGAAGGCCGGCTCCGCCAAGTACGTCGCCGAGGTGGACGCCGGCTGGGGCGGCGAGGCGCTCGGCAAGGGCAAGGCCGCGATGACCATCGAGGGCAACTGGCTGAAGGGGGCGATGGCCAAGGACTTCCCGAACGTCCCGTACAAGGTGCTCCCGCTGCCCGCCGGCCCGGCCGGCCCCGGTACCCTCGCGTTCAGCAACTGCTGGGGCATCGCCGCCAAGAGCACCCACCAGGCCGCCGGCGTCGACCTGGTCAAGCACCTGACCAGCGCCGACCAGCAGCTGGAGTTCTCCAAGGCCTTCGGCGTGATGCCCTCGCGCACCAGCGCGCTGGCCACCTACGCCCAGCAGTACCCGGAGTCCAAGGCCTGGGTCGACGGCGTCGCCACCTCCCAGCCGCCGGTCACCATCGCCGGGTTCAACCAGGTGCTCACCCAGTTCAACACCGACCTCCAGTCGCTGAAGACCGGTGACCCGGCGGCCGTCCTGGGCAGCCTCCAGCGCAACGGCGAGCAGGCGCTCAAGAATGCCAAGTAAGAGCGCCGCCCGTACCGACCGCACCGCCCGTACGGCCCGCACCGCCGGGACGAGGGCCGGGCGCGGCCTGCGCGAGGGAGCGTGGGGCTGGCTGTTCACCGGCCCCATGGTCCTCGTCCTCGGGCTCTTCATGGTCCTGCCCATCGCGATGGCCCTGTGGGTCAGCCTGCTGCACTGGGACGGCCAGTCCAACCCCTTCAGCGGCAGCGCGGACTTCGTCGGCCTGGACAACTACCGGCGGCTGTTCACCCAGGACGGCCTGGACCGCACCCTGTTCGCCACCTCGCTGCGCAACACCCTGTACTACGTGGTGCTGACCGTGCCGCTCCAGACGGTACTGGCGCTCTTCCTCGCCATCGCCGTCAACCAGCGGATGCTGCGCGGCCGGGGCGCCCTGCGCACGGTGTTCTACTTCCCGTCCGTCACCAGCTCGATCGCCGTCTCGACGGTCTTCCTCTTCCTCTTCCAGGGCAGCGGCGCCGTCAACCGGATGCTCGGCTGGCTCGGCGTCCAGGGACCGAACTGGTTCGCCGACCCGCGCGGACTGGTCTGGCTGGTGCTCGGCTGGTTCGGCGTCGACCAGCCGGCGCCGACCGCCGGCGGGCCGCTCGGACTCCCCTGGTCCGAGTGGTTCGCCGGGCCCTCGGTCGCGATGTCCACCCTGATCCTGATGGCGGTCTGGACCACCTCCGGCACCTTCATGCTGATCTTCCTCGCCGCCCTCCAGGACATCCCGCGCGAACTGGAGGAGGCCGCCGCCCTGGACGGCGTCAACCGCCGCCAACTGCTGCGCCACGTCACCCTGCCCGCGCTGCGGCCCGTCCTGTTCCTCGTCCTGACCCTCGGCCTGATCTCCACCTGGCAGGTCTTCGACCAGGTCTACGTGATGGGCAAGGGCGCCCCCGGCAACACCACCCTCACCCCCGCCTACCTGTCCTACTCCTCCGGCTTCGACAACGCCGACTACGGGCAGGGCGCCGCCATCGCGTTCGTCCTGCTCGGCCTGATCCTGCTGCTCACCGCCGTCCAGCGGTGGGTGCTGCGGGAACGGGACGGCAAGCCGGGGCGGAAGGGAGCCCGACGTGCCGCGCACTGACGCCCCGCGGGCCGAGGACCGGCCGGTCCTCGGCCGCTTCCCCCGACCGCTGCGCCTCCTCGGCTACGCGGCCCTGGCCGGCTTCGCGCTGATCTACCTGCTGCCGTTCCTGCTGCAACTGGTGAACAGCTTCAAGACCGACCCGGACGCGGCCGCCCACCCGATGTCGCTGCTCCCGGACGGCGGCACCCTCGCCTCCTACCGGCGGCTGCTCGGGCTGGCGGACGGCATGGAGAACGTCCCGTTCCTGCGCTGGCTGGGCAACAGCGTGGTGGTGACCGTCCTGGTCACGGCCGGCCGGGTGCTGTTCGACTCGATGGCGGGCTACGCGCTGGCCCGGATCAGGTTCCCCGGCCGGCGGCTGCTCTTCGGCTTCGTGCTCGCCGTGATGGCGGTGCCGGGCGTGGTGCTGCTGATCCCCAAGTTCCTGGTGCTGAAGAGCTTCGGCATGTTCGACACCTACAGCGGGATGGTCCTGCCCCTGCTGGTCGACGCCGCCGGGATCTTCATCATGAAGCAGTTCTTCGAGTCGGTGCCGCGCGAGATCGAGGAGGCGGCGCGGATCGACGGCGCCGGGACCTTCCGGATCTTCTGGTCGGTCGTGCTGCCGATGTCCCGGCCCTCCCTGATCACCCTCACCGTGCTCTCCTTCCAGGGCTCCTGGAACGAGTTCACCCACTTCCTGGTCTCCACCCAGTCCAGCGACCACGACACCCTGACCACCGGACTCGCCCACTTCGTCGCCGGCGGCCTCGGCTCCGGCACCCAGTACCCGCTCAAGCTGGCGGCCGCGCTCGTCTCCACCCTCCCGGTGGCGCTGCTGTTCTTCTGCTTCCAGCGGCACTTCGTGCGCGACGCCAACTCGGGCTCGTCCAAGGGCTAGCCCCCGCTTCTTCCCCTCTCCCATCCCTTCCGCACCACTCTGGAGAACGCCCGTGCCCGCCCGCATCGAGGACTACGCGCTGATCGGCGACATGCAGACCGCCGCCCTGGTCGGCCGGGACGGCTCCGTCGACTGGCTCTGCCTGCCCCGCTTCGACTCCCCGGCGGTCTTCGCCGGCCTGCTGGGGACCGACGAGCACGGCTTCTGGCGGCTCGGCCCGGGCGGCGACACCGCCGCCCCGGCCGTGCCCGCCGACCGCCGCCGCTACCGGGGCGACTCGCTGATCCTGGAGCAGGAGTGGGACACCGACGGCGGCACCGTGCGGGTGGTGGACTTCATGCCCCCGCGCGGTACCGCCGCCCCACAGCTGATCCGGATCGTCGAGGGCGTCTCCGGCACCGTGCGGATGCGCTCCGCACTGCGGATGCGCTTCTCCTACGGCCGGGTGGTGCCCTGGGTCCGCCGCGTCGAGCAGGCCGACGGCGGCCACCGCACCGTCGCCGTGGCCGGCCCCGACTCCGTGTGGCTGGACGGCAGGGCCGAGACCTACGGCCGAGACCTCACCACCTACGCCGACTTCACCGTCACCGCCGGGGAGCGGATCGCCTTCGCCCTCACCTGGCAGGCCTCCCACCTCGACGCGCCCAAGCCCCCGGACGCCGAGGGCATGCTCGACGCCACCGCCGACTTCTGGCACGACTGGGCCGACCAGTGCACCTACCAGGGCCCCTACCGCGA
>NZ_JBHVEU010000598.1:0-4431 GCF_042802075.1 Kitasatospora sp. NPDC057518 | reverse complement strand
CGTTCGCCCTCCTCGGGCGAGCGACCGGGGGCCGTGGCGTTCTCCGGCCCGGCTGTTCTCTCCGGTTCGCGGCGAGGGGGCGGACCGCGCCGCCCGGGCGGCGCTGACCAGTGCGCCCTCGGGCGGTGCGGCCCCGGTTGCGGACGCGGGGCGCGGGGAGGGGTCCTGGTTGCTCCCCGCACCGGCCGGTCCGCCGGCAGTTGGCCGTGGGGCGACCTCGGCGGCTGGGCTCCGGGGTCTCGTCCCGACTTCTCCCCGGTGAACCGTGTCCGAAACCGTATGGAACCTTGCGTTTTGTCCGGTTCATCGGGATGGACGGTTCGAGTCGAACGGACCGGCGACCGGACTCGCCGCTCCTCCGGCGGGTAGCGTCATCCCTGACGGCCGCGGCAGGACCCGCGGCGTACCGCCGGACACGGCGGGTTCGGCAGGGGAGCGGTGGTAGCGAGGATGGCGCGGGGCGGAAAGGCCTTCAAGGCCGTGGCCAAGGGCATGGCCGTGGTGGCGAGCGCGGCCGCCGTGATCGAACGGCGCCGGCGTGCCGCGATGGCGGCCGACCCGCACGAACCGGCACTCCCGGCACTGGCCGAAGGGCCTGTGCCGGCGCTCGTGGACGGGCACGTCCCGGCACTCGTCGAGGCGCCGGGCCCCGTCCCGGTCCCGCGGGCCGTTCCGGTGCCGCAGGCCGACCCGGCCCCGGCGGCCGAGCCGGTCCCGCCGTCCGCCGCGCCGGCCCCGACGGCTCCGGTGGCCCAACCGGCCCCGGCCGCCCCGGCCGCGCACGTCGGGCTCGGGCGGGAGTACCACCCCGGCCGCCCGGCCACGCCCGCCGAGGCGGTGCCGTGGGGCCTGCGGGTGGCCGCCGAGTCGACCTGGCGGCTGCTGCTGCTCGGCGCCGCGCTCTACGTCGTCTTCTACGTGGTCGACATGCTGCGGCTGGTGGCCTTCTCGGTGCTGGCCTCGCTGCTGATCACCGCGCTGCTGGAGCCCTCGGTCTCCTGGCTGCGCCGGCACGGGGTGCCGCGCTCGCTGGCGGCGGGCGGGGTCTTCCTGAGCGGTCTGGCCGGGATCGGGCTGGTCGGCTGGTTCGTCGTCTGGCAGGTGTCGACCAACCTCTCGGACGTCACCACCCAGGTGAAGACCGGCGTCAACCAGCTGCGGGACTGGCTGGTCACCGGGCCGTTGCACCTGACCCAGCAGCAGATCACCGACTTCGCCAACCAGATCACCAAGGCCATCACCACCAACACCGATCAGCTCACCTCGGCCTCGATCACCGGCGCGCAGATCGCCGTCGAGGTGCTGACCGCGCTGCTGATGACCTTCTTCACCACCTTCTTCTTCCTCTACGACGGCGCGAAGATCTGGAACTGGGCGCTGCGCGGCCTGCCCCGGCACTCCCGGTTCGCGATGGCCGGGGCCGGCCCGAAGGCCTGGGCGACGCTCACCGCCTACGTGCGCGGCACGGTCTGCGTGGCCTTCATCGACGCGCTCTGCATCGGCATCGGCGTCGACCTGCTGGGCGTGCCGCTGGCGCTGCCGCTGGCCGTGATCATCTTCCTGGGCGCCTTCGTCCCGCTGGTCGGCGCGCTGATCACCGGCACCGTGGCGGTGCTGATCGCGCTGGTCACCCAGGGGCCGTGGACGGCGCTGATGGTGCTGGTGGTGCTGGTCGCGGTGATGCAGGTGGAGAGCCACATCCTCCAGCCGCTGATCCTCGGCCGGGCCGTCCGGGTCCACCCGCTCGGCGTCGTGCTCGGCGTCGCGGCCGGCGGCATCATCGGCGGCATCGGCGGCGCGGTGGTCGCCGTCCCGCTGATCGCCGTCACCAACACCGTGGTCGCCCACCTGCGCCGTCGCAACGAGGCCGGTCAGGCCGTCTTCACCGCGCTCGAAGCCGCCCGTGAGGCCGCCGAGCGCACGGCGGGGCGCACGGCCGAACCCGCCGCCGAGCGCACCGCGGCCGCCCACCCCGCCCCGTCGGCCGCGCCCGCCACCGACTGACCCCCCGCCGTGCCGGGGCGACCGGCGCGGGAGAACGACGACGGGCCCCTCCCGGACATGGTGTCCGGGAGGGGCCCGTCGGGGTGCCGGGGTGCGTCAGGCGGTGACGTCCGCCAGGGCGGCCTCGGAGTCGAGGACACCGGCCACGGCCTGGAGGACGGCGGCGATCTTCATCGAGGCCTGGACGACCTCGCGCTCGACGCCGGCCTTGCGCAGCACGGCCTCGTGCGAGTCGAGGCACTGGCCGCAGCCGTTGATGGCCGAGACCGCGAAGCACCAGAGCTCGAAGTCGACCTTCTCGACGCCCGGGGTGCCGATGATGTTCATCCGCAGACCGGCCCGCATCGTGCTGTACTCCTTGTCGGAGAGCAGGTGCAGCGTCCGGTAGTAGACGTTGTTCATCCCCATGATCGCGGCCGCGCCCTTGGCGGCGGTGTACGCCTCCGGGGAGAGGTGGGCCTTGGCCTCGGGCTCCAGCTCGCGCAGCAGGCCGGGGCTGCGGGTGGCCATCGCGCAGGACAGCACGGTGCCCCAGAGCTGCTGGGCGGGGAGGTCGGAGTTGCCGATGACCGAGCCCAGGTTGAGCTTGAGGTCCTTGGCGTAGTCCGGGAGGGCGGCCTTCAGGTCGTCGAGAGCCATGGGTCAGCCCGCCAGCAGGGCCTGGGCGTCGAGGGTGTCCTCGCCCTTGTTCCAGTTGCACGGGCACAGCTCGTCGGTCTGCAGGGCGTCCAGCACCCGCAGGACCTCCTTGGGGTTACGGCCGACGGAGCCGGCGGTGACCATGACGAACTGGATCTCGTTGTTCGGGTCGACGATGAAGACGGCGCGCTGGGCGGTGCCGTCCTCGCCCTCGACGCCGCAGGCGCGCATCAGCTCGTGCTTGATGTCGGCCAGCATCGGGAAGGGCAGGTCGCGCAGGTCCTTGTGGTCCTTGCGCCAGGCGTGGTGCACGAACTCGGAGTCGCCGGAGACGCCGAGGATCTGGGCGTCGCGGTCGGCGAACTCGTCGTTCAGCTTGCCGAACGCGGCGATCTCGGTCGGGCAGACGAAGGTGAAGTCCATCGGCCAGAAGAAGACGACCTTCCACTTGCCCTCGTAGGACTTGTGGTTGATGTCGGCGAAGGCGCTCGCGGCATCCAGGTCGACACAGGCCTTGAGGTCGAACTCGGGGAACTTGTCACCGATCGTGAGCACGTTCGCTTCTCCTGAAGTGAGATGAGGGGAGCTTTGTCCGGAATCCGGACACAGCTCACAGTTCCACATCGTGGACTGATCAGGGAAATAGCTACACTGGATGTGTCTGATCGGAGATTGTTATCAGTAACGAATCCCCCACGTCGCGGCCGGGTTCCCGCAGGAGCGGCGGCACGAAGGCCGACCCGACTGTGGCGAGCGCCACAGTCCGCAGCCCGCGCACCCCGACCGTCGCCCAGCTGCGGGCCTTCGTCGCGGTGGCCGAGCACCGGCACTTCCGGGAGGCCGCCGCCGCCACCGGGACCAGTCAGCCCGCACTGTCCGGGGCGGTCGCGGCGCTGGAGGAGTCGCTGGGCGCGCAGCTGGTAGAGCGTACGACGCGCAAGGTGATTGTCACCCCATTGGGGGAGCGCGTGCACCAGCACGCCCGCCGGGTGCTCGCCTCGCTGCAGGCCCTCACCGAGGAGGTCGAGGCCGCCCGCCGCCCGTTCACCGGGCCGCTGCACCTGGGCGTCATCCCGACCGTCGCGCCCTACCTGCTGCCCACCGTGCTGCGGCTGGTCCGCGACCGCTTCCCGGACCTGGAGCCGCACGTCCACGAGGAGCGCACCCCCTCGCTGCTGGAGGGCCTGGCCGCCGGGCGGCTGGACGTCCTGCTGCTCGCGCTGCCGGCCGGCGGGACCTCGCCGACCAGGGACATCCCGCTGTTCGACGAGGACTTCGTCCTGCTCACGCCGCCCACCCACCCGCTTGCCGGTCGGATCGACGTACCGCGCGACGTGCTGCTCGACCTGGAGGTCCTGCTGCTGGAGGAGGGCCACTGCCTGCGCGACCAGGCGCTGGACATCTGCCGCGAGGTCGGTGCCGACCCGGCGGGCTCGACCACCCGGGCGGCCGGCCTGTCCACCCTGGTCCAGCTGGTCGCCGGCGGCCTCGGGGTGACCCTGCTGCCCGCCACCGCACTGGACGTCGAGGCCGGGCGCACCGACCGGCTGGCCGCCGTCCGCTTCGCCGCCCCGGCGCCCGGTCGCCGGATCGGGCTGGCCGTCCGGCCGGGCTCGGCCCGCAGCGCCGAGTACGAGCGCTTCGCGGCCGCGCTGCGCGAGGTGCTGGTGGAGCTGCCGGTCCGGATCGTGTCCTAGGGCCTGTGTGATGTTGTGATCAGTTGGGTGGTCGCACGAGGTCGTCTATCCAGATCATTGAGGCGCGGAGGTGGAGGCCTGCGAGGTAGCT
>NZ_JBHVEU010000597.1:0-4453 GCF_042802075.1 Kitasatospora sp. NPDC057518 | reverse complement strand
CTCCGGGGACCACCGCCGGTCAGGCTGTCGTGCTAGCCGCGACGACGGGTGCGGCGTGTCGCGAGCGTCAGACCGCCGCCCAGGAGCAGGAGGCTCCCGGCCAGCCAGGCGAGCCGGGTGTCGGCGCCGGTGTTCGGCAGGTGCGGCCCGTGCGCCTCCTTCGTGGTCACCGTGGTGGTGGACGGCGGGGAGGTGACCGGCGGGCCGGACGGCGGCGTACCGGTCGCCGTCGCGGTGTTGGTGACCTTCCCTCGGTCGATGTCCGCCTGGGTGACCGTGTAGGCGGCCGTGCAGGTGACCGACACACCGGGGGCGAGCGAGGCCGCACCCGCCGGGCAGGTCACCACCGGCGGCGTCCCGGCGCCCGAGAACGCCGTCTCGTTCACCGTCACGTCCGTCAGCGTCACGTTCCCGGTGTTCGTCACCAGGTACGCGTAGTCGACCGTCTGTCCCACCGCCGAAACCGTCGTCGGGGACGCCGACTTCGCGATCGTGAGCGCCGGCTCAGGGGTGTTCGGGACGGTGGTCGAGGACGGCGGGGAGGTGACCGGCGGGCCGGACGGCGGAGTACCGGTCGCCGTCGCGGTGTTGGTGATGCTGCCCGCGTTGAGGTCCGCCTGCGTCACCGTGTACTCGGCCGTGCAGGTCACCGACGCCCCGGGAGCGAGCGAGGCCGCACCCGGCGGGCAGGTCACCACCGGCGGCGCCCCTGAGCCAGAGAACGCCGTCTCGTTCACCGTCACGTTCGTCAGCGTCACGTTCCCGGTGTTCGTCACCAGGTACGCGTAGTGCAGCACCTGGCCCACCCCGGTCAGCGCCGTCGCGTCCACCGACTTGACGACGGTGAGCGCCGGTGCGGGCGTGACCGTGACGGTCACGGTGGACGGCGGGGAGGTGACCGGCGGGCCGGACGGCGGCGTGCCCGTCGCCGTCGCCGTGTCGGTGATCTTCCCGCTCCGTAGGTCGCTCTGGGTGACCGTGTAGCTGGCCGTGCAGGTGACCGACGTGCCAGGAGCGAGCGAGGCCGCAGCAGGCGGGCAGGTCACCACCGGCGGCGTCCCGGAACCGGAGAACGCCGTCTCGTTCACCGTGACGTTCGTCAGCGTCACGTTCCCGGTGTTCGTCACCAGGAAGCTGTAGTCCACGACCTGCCCGACCGCCGAAACCGTCGTCGGCGACGCCGACTTCACGATCGTGAGCGCCGGCTCGGGGGTGTTCGGGACGCTGGTCGAGGACGGCGGGGAGGTGACCGGCGGGCCGGACGGCGGAGTGCCCGTCGCGGTCGCCGTGTTGGTGATCTTCCCTCGGTCGATGTCCGCCTGGGTGACCGTGTAGCTGGCCGTGCAGGTGACCGACGCACCGGGGGCGAGCGAGGCCGCAGCAGGCGGGCAGGTCACCACCGGCGGCGTCCCGGAACCGGAGAACGCCGTCTCGTTCACCGTGACGTTCGCCAGCGTCACATTCCCGGTGTTCGTCACCAGGTACATGTAGTGCAGCACCTGGCCCGCCGCCGTCAGATCCGTCGCGTCGACCGACTTGACGATGGTGAGCGCCGGTGTGGGCGTGGCCGTGACGGTTGCGTTGGACGGCGGGGAGGTGACCGGCGGGCCGGACGGCGGAGTACCCGTCGCCGTCGCCGTGTTGGTGACCTTCCCTCGGTCGATGTCCGCCTGGGTGACCGTGTAGCTGGCCATGCAGGTGACCGACGCACCAGGAGCGAGCGATGCCGCACCCGGCGGACAGGCCGCCACAAGCGGCCCCCCGGAACCGGAGAACGCCGTCTCGTTCACCGTCACGTCCGTCAGCGTCACGTTCCCGGTGTTCGTCACCAGGAAGCTGTAGTCCACGACCTGCCCGACCGCCGAAACCGTCGTCGGTGACGCCGACTTCGCGATGGTGAGCGCGGGAGTCGCCGGGACCGGGGTGTTCGTGAAGGTGCAGAGCACCATCGGGCTGTTCTTGTCCTCCACCGTCGCCGGGAACGGCAGGTTGAAGGTGGTCACCCCGCTGCCCGAGGTGATCGGGGCGTTGCCGTTGGCCGTGTCGACGCAGTCGTAGGTGGTGGTGTAGTCGGAGAGGCTTCCGGAGGCCGCCGTCTCGGTGAGGGTGTAGGTGGTGCCGGACAGCGCGATGACCGGGCCGGCCGGGGGCGACTGGACGCCCGTGCTGGTGCCGGTCGTGGTGGCGGTGTTGCCCTGGGTGATGCCACCGCCGGTGATCTCCAGGGTGAACTGGTCGTTGGACGTGGTCGACTCGGCGAACCGGCCGACGATGTCCTTCTGCAGGGTCAGGGTCGGGTTGGTGGAGCAGGCGCCGAGGTCCACGGAGAGGAAGGCGTTGTTGGTGTACGGCGTGGGACCGGCCGTGACCGCGCCGGTGTTCGGGTTGAGCCGCTCCAGATAGGTGGTGGTCCCCGAGGTGAACTCGATGTAGAGGTTGCCGACGTTGTCGAAGGCCGCCCCGTTGAAGGACCTGTCCGTCGGGTTGTCCAGGGTGCTCAGCGTCGTGCTGGTCAGCGGCACACCGGTGGCCGACCCCGTGGTGGGGATCGGTGCGGAGACCCGGCCGATGGCGGCGTCGGTCCCGACGGAGGAGAGGATGTAGAGGTTGCCGCCCGCGTCGAAGGTGATGTCGCCGTTGGGGCCGGAGGTGCCGGTGACCGGCAGGTCGAACGTGCCGATCACGCCGGGGATCGCGGTGTTGGTGGTGGTGTTGAACCCGTAGAGGGTGGCCACGCCGGGCGTGGTCGCGGTACCGGGCTCGAAGCTGGCGTAGTAGTAGATGCCGTTGACCGGGTTCACCGCGCCGGCGACGAAGGAGTCGCTGGTGGGACCGGCGGATCCGGTGTAGACGGTCCAGGCGCCGGTGGCCGCGTTGTAGCCGTACACGTTCACGGACCCGCTGACGGCCGGCGTCTGGTCGACCACGTAGGCGGCGGTGCCGCCGTCCGTGATGCCGAGGGCGTTCGTGAAGCCGGACCCGGCGGGGAGCGTGCTCACCGTCGTGGCGGTCACGTTGGCGCCGCCGACGGTGCCGGAGGCCAGGGCCAGCAGGGTGCCCGTACCGGCGCCCGAGGAGCCGCGCTGGACGGCGTAGATCGTGTTGCCGCTGCAGTCCAAGGGGGGGCCGGGTGCCCGGGGCGCCTGGCCGGCCGGGGCCGTGCCCGACGGGGGGACGCTCTCAGCGGACGGCGCGGACGCTGGGGCCGACAGGGGCTCGGGGGCGCTCACGGCGGACGGCGAGGCGGACGGGGCCTGCGAGGCGTTGCCCTGGACGGGGGCGGCCTTCGCCGAGGCGGCGTCCGGGGCCTGCCACTCCAGCACCACGAGGCCGTTGCCGCCGTCACGTCCATCTAGGCCGTCGCGGTCGCCGGGCTTCACCGAGGCGGCGGGGTGAGCGAAGCCGTCGAAGCCCGCCCCGGCGACGTACTGGCGCTCGGTCAGGTGCGACGCCAGGCCCGCCGGAACGTCGCCGCCCCCGGAGCCGACGGCCGTGCCGCCCGTGCTCGGGGAGGTGCCGCCGTCGGCCGCCAGCAAGGTGCGGGCCGAGGCGTGCGGCTCGTCGGCCAGGACGCTGGAGGCGCCGCCGCCGAGGGCCGTACGGGCCGCCGGGGAGCTCGGGTCCTCGGAGTGCGCCCGCCCGCCCTGGCCGGGCACCACCGTCAGCCGCTGCCCCGGCGTCACGTCCAGCAGAGCCGTCGCGAAGGCGCCGGCGGCACCCGGTCGCCTCCGGTGGTCGGCGCCGGCCGTTGCCGCGGGGCTGTCGGCTTCGGCGGCCGCGCCCGCGCCCCAGGCCTTCGCCCGGACGGAGGTGACGCCGGGGGGAACGGTGAAGTCCTGGCCGCCACCGGTGTGGGTGAAGGCGAGGCAGTCGGTGTACCCCGGGTCGGGCGGGCAGGCCTGGGCGGCGTGCGCGGCGGGGGCGGCCATCAGCGGGACGAGCGACAGCGGGGCCAGCGTCAGCACCGCTGCCAGCACTCCGGACCAGCCGCGCCGCTTCGACGCGGCACGGTTCGACGGACGAGCCGGGACGGTACTGCCCCGCACCCCGAAGGCCGGGGCCAGGCCCCGGCGACATCTGACTTTGGGCATCGAGGACTCTCCAGGGTGTGCACAGGACTCTGGATGACGGAGTGGACACGCCATTGGGCGACGGGACGACTATGCCGTCTCCACCATCCGGGTCGGTCCGGCACGCTGGGGAGGTCATCCCGGCGGCCCACACGAACGGTCCGACCACCGCGCTCGACACCCGTCGCGCGCCCCCTGCACCGGGTGCGACCGACCATGAAGGCCTCGACCCGGGCCAGCGCCAAGCCTGTTGACGCATCGTCATATGAACGGACCGCGTCGAGCGAAGTCGGCCCGCACCCGCGCCGGCGAGGGCGGACCGACCGGTGAACGCCGCCGGACGCGGCGAGGCCGGTGCCGTCCGGGAGCGGCGACTCCCGGAC
>NZ_JBHVEU010000596.1:0-4474 GCF_042802075.1 Kitasatospora sp. NPDC057518 | reverse complement strand
GCCAGGCCGTCCAGGAAGCCGTTCGCCGACCCGTACAGGCTCTGCCCGGCGCTGCCGAACACGCCCGCGCCGGAGGAGAAGAGGACGAAGGCCGCCAGACCCAGGCCCTCGGTCGCCTCGTGCAGGTGCCAGGCCGCGTCCGCCTTCGGGGCGAACACCTCCCCCAGTTCCTCCGCCGACCGCGTCTCGAAGACGCCGTCGGCCAGCGCGCCGGCCGTGTGCACCACCGCCGTCAGCGGACGCTCCGCCGGGACCCGACGGACCAGGTCGTCGACCACCGAACGGTCCGACACATCCGCGGCCACCACCTCCACCTCGGCACCCAGCGCCTCGAGCCCGGCCACCAACTCCGCCGCACCCGGCGCCGCCACACCACGACGACTCACCAACAGCAGCCGCCGCACCCCGTGCGACTCCACCAGATGCCGGGCCACCAACCCGCCCAACGTCCCCGTACCACCCGTCACCAGCACCGTCCCCACCGGATCCAGGACCAGACCGGTACCGGTGCGCGCCTCGGCACGCGCCAGGCGCGGCACCACCGCGGTCCCGTCGCGCCAGGCGACATGGGGTTCACCGGACGCGAGCGCGTCGGCCACCAGTGAGGCGGGCACCGCCGAGCCGTCGGTGTCCACCAGGACGATCCGGCCCGGGTGTTCGAGCTGCGCGGTGCGGACCAGGCCCCGGACGGCGGCCGCCGCCGGGTCCCCGGCGCCGTTCACGGTCAGGACCGCGAGCGGGCCGGTGGAGTCACCGGCCAGGTGCTCCTGGATCCCGCCGAGCGCGGCGCCGACGAGCGCCCGGGCCGCCCGCGGCACCGACAACCCCTCGGGGACGCGGGTCAGGTCGAGCACATCGTCCCCGGACGGGCGGTCCGCCGCCCGCGGCAGGTCGGCGGGCGCCCAGTCGACGCGGTACAGGTGCTCGGCGGCGGTGTCCCGGGCGCCGGACAGCCGCTCGGGCGCCACCGGCCGCAGGACCAGCGCCCCGACGGCCCCGACGGGCCGGCCGACCGGGTCGGTCAGTGCGAAGGAGACGCTGTCCGGGCCCTCCCGGCGGGAGTGCACCCGCAGCGCGGTGGCCCCGGACGCGTACAGGGCCACGTCGTTCCAGGCGAACGGCAGCAGCACCTCCCCCGGTCCGGCCACCGGCGCCGCGCCCAGGTTGGCGGACTGCAGGGCGGCGTCCAGCAGGGCCGGGTGCAGTCCGAACCGCCCGGCGGAGTCCGTCAGTTCCTCCGGCAGCGCGACCTCGGCGAACACCTCCTCGCCCGACCGCCAGGCGGCCCGCAGGCCCCGGAACGCGTCGCCGTACTCGTAACCCGCCTCGGCCAGCCGCTCGTAGAAGCCGTCCAGGGCGACCGGCTCCGCACCGGCCGGCGGCCACGCCTCGTAGCCGAACTCCGGTGCGGTCTCGGCCGCCAGGAAGCCGGTGGCGTGCCGGGTCCACCCGCCGCCCTCCGCGTCCTCGGGCCGCGAGTGCACGTGGACGGCCCGGCGGTCGTCGTCGGCGGTGGCCGGGTCGACCGTGACACGGACCTGGAGGCCACCGCGCTCGGGCAGGATCCCGGGCGCCTCGACGACCAGTTCGTCGAGTCGGCCGAGACCGGTCCGTTCCCCCGCCCGCAGGGCGAGTTCGAGGAAGGCCGCGCCGGGCAGCAGGACCGTCCCGGAGACGGCGTGGCCGGCCAGCCACGGGTGCGATCGGATCGACAGCCGTCCGGTGAACACCTCTCCCCCGTCGGGCAGTTCGACCAGGGTGCCGAGCAGCGGGTGCTCGGCGGCGGCGACCCCGAACGCGGTCACGTCACCGGTGGCGGCCACGGGCTCCAGCCAGAAGCGCTGGTGCTGGAAGGCGTAGGTGGGCAGTTCGGAGGGACGGACGGTGCCGGCTCCGGCGTGGGCCGTGGACCAGTCCACGGACAGGCCGTGCACGTGGAGTTCGGCGGCGGCGAGCAGGACGCGGTCCCAGCCGCCGTCCTCGCGCCGCAGGGTCCCGGTGACGACGGTCGGCGCCTGGACGGCCTCCTCCAGGGCCTCGACGATGCCGTGGGCGAGCACGGGGTGCGCGCTGACCTCGACGAAGGCCCGGAAACCGTCACCGGCCAGGGTCTCGACGGCGTCGGCGAAGCGGACGGTCTGCCGCAGGTTGCGGTACCAGTACCCGGCATCCAGCTCCGGGCCCTCCAGCCAGCGGCCCTCGACGGTGGAGAGGAAGGGGATCGCGGCGGGCTGGGGCTTCACGGAGCCCAGCAGCTCGGCGAGTTCGGCCTCGATCGACTCCACGTGCGAGGTGTGCGAGGCGTAGTCGACGGCGATCCGCCGCACGCGCACGCCCTGCTCCTCGTACGAGACGACGAGCGTGTCCAGACCCGCCGGGTCACCGGCCACCACGACCGAGGAGGGGCCGTTCACGGCCGCGACCTCGACCCCGGCGGGGAGCCGGTCGGCCACCTCGGCGAGCGGCAGCCCGACCGAGACCATCCCGCCGCGTCCGGCCAGACCACGGGCAATGGCCTGCGACCGCAGCGCCACCACAGCGGCGGCGTCATCCAGGGAGAGGATCCCGGCGACGTGCGCCGCCGCGATCTCGCCCTGGGAGTGGCCGACCACCGCGTCCGGCACCACACCCAGCGACGCCCAGAGGCGCGCCAGCGCGACGTTCACCGCGAACGACACCGGCTGCACCACATCCACCCGGTCCAGCGAGGCGGCACCCGGCACCTGGTTCACCACATCCAGCAACGACCAGTCGACATAGGGCTTCAAGGCCCTGTCGACCTCACCGAGCGCCTCCGCGAAGACCACGGACTCGGCGAGCAGTCGACGGCCCATCCCAGCCCACTGGGAACCCTGACCCGGGAAGACGAACACCGACCGACCACTCACCTCCGCCCGACCGGACACCAGCCCGGCCGCGGCCTCCCCCTCGGCCAGGGCCTTCAGGGCGGCGACGAGCGCGGCCCGGTCGGCGCCGACGGCCACGGCACGCTCGGTGAACCGGGTGCGCGCGGTGACGAGTGCCCGGGCGGTGGCGGCGAGGTCCGGCGCCGGCTGCCCCTCCGCGAAGGCCGCCAGCCGCGCGGCCTGCTGACGCAGCGCCGCCTCCGACGCGGCCGAGACCACCCAGGGGACCACGTTCTCCCCGGCGTCAGCGGGCGTTGCTGCTCCGTCGATGGGCTCGGCGGCGCCGACCGGCTCCGCCTGCTCCAGGATCACGTGCGCGTTCGTCCCGCTCACACCGAACGCCGAGACGCCGGCCCGGCGCGGGCGGTCGGCCGCCGACCAGGCCCGCTGCTCGGTGAGCAGGGCGATGCCGCCCGAGGACCAGTCGATGTGCGAGGAGGGCGCGTCGATGTGGAGGGTCTGCGGCAGTACGCCGTGGCGCAGCGCCTCGACCATCTTGATCACGCCGGCCGCACCGGCGGCGGCCTGGGTGTGGCCGATGTTGGACTTCACCGACCCGAGCCAGAGCGGCTGTTCGGCCGGGCGGTCCTTGCCGTAGGTGGCGAGCAGGGCGTGTGCCTCGATCGGGTCGCCGAGCGGGGTGCCGGTGCCGTGCGCCTCGACGGCGTCGACGTCGGCGGCCGTCAGCCTGGCGTTGGCGAGGGCTGCCCGGATGACCCGCTCCTGCGAGGGACCGTTCGGGGCGGTCAGACCGTTGGACGCACCGTCCTGGTTGACGGCCGAACCCCGGACCACGGCCAGCACCTCGTGCCCCAACCGCCGGGCGTCGGAGAGCCGTTCGAGCAGCAGCAGGCCCACGCCCTCGGACATCCCGAACCCGTCGGCGGCGTCGGCGAAGGCCTTGCTCCGGCCGTCGGCGGCGAGGCCGCGCTGCCGGGAGAAGCCGACCAGGCCTTCGAGCGTGGACATCACCGAGGCGCCGCCGGCCAGGGCCAGCGTGCACTCCCCGGCGCGGAGCGCCTGGGCGGCGAGGTGCAGAGCGACCAGCGAGGAGGAGCAGGCGGTGTCGACGGTGATCGCGGGTCCCTCCAGGCCGAGGGCGTAGGAGAGGCGGCCGGAGAGCACGCTGCCCGCGTTGCCGGTGACCAGGTAGCCCTCGTCGGCGGCGCCGCCGATGCCCTGGGTGCCGTAGTCCTGGCCGTGGGTGCCGATGAAGACGCCGGTCGGGGTGGCGCGCAGGGCGGTGGGGTCGAGTCCGGCGCGCTCCAGGGTCTCCCAGGCGACTTCGAGCAGCAGGCGCTGCTGCGGGTCCATCGCCAGGGCCTCGCGCGGGTTGATGCCGAAGAAGGCGGCGTCGAAGTCGGCGATGCCGGGCAGGAATCCGCCGCCGCGCACGTAGGTGCGGCCGGGGGCGTCGGGGTCGGGGTCGTAGCTGCCGTCGAGGTCCCAGCCCCGGTCGGCGGGCAGGCCGGTGACGGCGTCGCCGCCGGCGGCGACGAAGCGCCCGGGGTCCTCGCCGGAGTCGAGGCCGGCGGGGCAGCGGCAGCCGACGGCGCCGATCGCGCTCG
>NZ_JBHVEU010000595.1:0-4493 GCF_042802075.1 Kitasatospora sp. NPDC057518 | reverse complement strand
GCACCGGCGGGCCGGGCTCCGCGCGTCCGCCTTATGCTGGCCGGGTGCTCGAAGCCGCCCTGCTGCCGACCCCGCTGGTGGACTGCACCGACGAGGCCTTCGCCCGGGCCGGGGTGGAGCTGCGGCTGAAGCGGGACGACCTGCTGCACCCGACCGTCCCCGGCAACAAGTGGCGCAAGCTGGCGCCCAACCTGGCCGCCGCCGTGGAGCGGGGCCACACCCGGCTGCTGACCTTCGGCGGCGCCTACTCGACCCACCTGCGGGCCGTCGCGGCCGCCGCCGGGGCGCTCGGACTGGAGAGCGTGGGGCTGGTCCGCGGCGAGGAGCTGGCCGACCGGCCGCGCAACTGGTCGCTGCGGGCCGCCGAGGCGGCCGGGATGCGGCTGGAGTTCCTGACCCGGGCCGCGTACCGGGAGGCCACCGGCCGGGCCGAGGGGGAGGACGGCGCGGCGGACCCGCTCCGCCGCTGGGGCCCCTGCCTGGTGCTCCCGGAGGGCGGCTCCAACGCCCTGGCCGCCGTCGGCGCGGCCGCGATCCCGGCCGAACTGCCCGACCTCGGCGAGCGGGACGTGGTCTGCTGCCCGGTCGGCACCGGCGGCACCCTGGCCGGCATCGCGGCCGGCCTGCCGGCGGGCGCCCGGGCGCTCGGGGTGGCGGTGCTGCGCGGCGGCGAGGGCTACCTGGAGGAGGAGGTCGCCCGGCTGCACCGGGCCGCCTACGGGCGCGGGTTCGACAACTGGCGGATCGACCACGGGCACCACGGCGGCGGCTACGGGAAGGTCCCGGCCGAGCTGGCCGGCTTCGCGGAGCGGTTCGAGCGCCGCCACGGCGTCCCGCTGGAGCGCCGCTACGTCGCCAAGCTGCTCGCCGCGCTGGCGGACCTGGCGGCGGCGGGCGCCTTCCCGCGCGGCACCCGCCTCACCGCCGTCGTCACCGGGCTGCCGGATCCGGAGTAGCGGCCGGCGGCCGTCGGGGCGAGGCGCCCACGGTTCAGCCGCGCGAGGTGCCCGCCCGGACGCCGGGCCGCCCGCCCTCCCCGGGCGAACGCGGGGAGGACGGGCGGGAGTTCGACGGACGGCCCGGCCCTCAGGCGGGCCGGAGGCCGGGCGCGGTCAGCCGAAGGTCAGGTTCGCGCACGGGTCGGTGTCGGCGGTGCGGGTGTTCTCCGCTATGCCGGTGGGGACGCCGCCCGGGAGGGCGCCGGGGGTGCTGCCCGCGGTGGCGCCCGGGGCGGCGCCCGCCCCGGCAGGGGCCGCGGCGGCAGGGGCCCCGGCGGCAGCCCCGGGTGCGGTCCCGGCACCGGGCTCCGGGCTCGGGGCGGCCACCGCGTCGATCCGGGTGCCCGCCCCGCGGTAGTCGGCGCCGAGGGTGACGGTGATCGCCCCCGAGCCGGGCTCCTCGACCGCCTTGGCGCCGGGGAAGAGCGCCACGACCTGGTCGGCGACGGCCTTCAGCGCGGGGTCGTAGGAGACCTGGGTGGCCTGCTGCCCGGGGGAGTTGGGGCCGAGGGTGATGCTCCGGAAGCCGCGCGCCTTGAGCGTCTCGGCGCCGGAGCCGGCCAGGCCGGGCGTGCCGACCCCGTTGACCACGGTGATCGGCGCCGCGGCCTGCTCCGGGGTGAGCGGCGTGGCCGGGGCGGCCGGGGCACCCGGGTCGGCGCCGGGGGAGGAGGTCACCTGGCCCGTCCCGGAGGTGCTCTGCCCGTCCAGGGTGCGGTCCTCGCGCAGCAGCTTCCAGAGCGCGTCGGCGTCCGGCTGGACCAGCCGCACCCGCTCGCCGGCGAAGCGCCAGGGGGCGGTGACGAAGGAGACGTCCGAGAGCTTGATGTCCTGGATCGAGCGGGCGAAGTCCACCAGCTTCATCGCGGTGCCGAGACCCTCGTCCACGGTGAGCGACTTGGTGGCCGCGTCGGCCAGCGGCAGCAGGGTGGGCAGCGAGAAGCCCTGGCCCTGCACCTTCTTGATCATCGACGAGAGGAAGGCCTGCTGGCGCTTCATCCGGCCGATGTCGGAGTTGTCGCCGATGCCGTGGCGCGCTCTCAGGTAGTCCACCGCGGACTGCCCGGAGAGCTTCTGGAGGCCCTTCTTGAGGTGTATGCCGAACTGGTTGACGTCGTTGGGCACGCAGGCCTCCACGCCGCCCACGGCGTCGGACATCGCGGCCGCGCCCTTGAAGTCGACCACGACGGTGTGGTCGATCCGCAGCCCGGTCAGCTTCTCGACGGTGTTCTGGGTGCAGGCCGGGTTGCCGCTCTCCGCCAGGCCGACGGTGAAGGCGGAGTTGAACATCTGGTCGTTCTTCGGCGTCGTCCAGCTGCCGTTCGGCAGCTTGCAGGACGGGATGGTGACCAGGGTGTCGCGGGGGATCGAGACGCCGACGGCGTGCTTGTGGTCGGCGTAGATGTGCACCAGGATCGCGGTGTCCGAGTGGCCGACGCCCTCGTCGCCGCCGCCCAGCGAGTCGTTGCCCCCGTCGCGGGTGTCCGAGCCGAGCAGCAGCACGTTGACCGGCACCTGGGCGCCGGGGCTGGCCGGCACGGCGGCCGGCGGGCGCTCGGTGGCGACGCCGCCCGGGTCGAAGGTGGTGATGTTGTTGTCCAGCCGGTGGTAGAACCAGGCTCCGGCACCCGCGACCGACAGCACCAGTGCGGCGGCCAGGCCGATGGCGGTCCGCAGGTAGCGGCGCCGACGCGCACTGCTGCTCATCCTCAGTGCCCCCCGTCTTCAGGTATCTCGCGTTCGATGTTCGATGTTCGAACGTTAGACGTTCCGGGAGGCGGTTCGGTTACCCCCCCGGGGCCAACGGACAGCCCCCGGGACCTGTGATGCTGGTCACGCGCCAGGGCCGGAGGCGCCCGCGAGCATCCTCCGGAGCAGGTCGCGCAGGGCCGTCCGCTCGTCCGGGCCGAGTGCGGCCAGCGGCTCGCGGGCGAAGTTGAGCGACTCGCGGAGCTCCTCGGAGGCGGCCGAGCCGGTGCCGGTGGCGGCGACCAGCTTGACCCGGCGGTCGTGCCGGTCGGCCTCGCGGGTGACGAAGCCGCGGGATTCGAGCCGGTCGACGATGCCGGTGATGTTGGAGGGCTCGCAGCTGAGCGTCTGGGCGATCTGGCGCATCGGCATCGGTCCGCGCCGCAGCAGGGCGAGCACCTTGGCCTGGGCGCCGGTGAGCGAGCGGGCGGCGGCGGCCTCCTCGTACTCGCGGTGGAACAGCGCGACCAGGTTGGCCATCAGGTCGACGACCTCGCGGGTGATCTCGTCGGGCTGCGGCGTGGCGTCCTCGACGGGCTGGGTCTCCATGGTCAAAAGTCTACCTGAAAAGTTGACAGGGTGAACCTTTCATGCCCATCGTTACTTCAGTTCATCAACCTTTCATGTTGTGAACAGCGCCTGAACCCGCACCCGAACCCTCAAGGAGCCCCCGATGGCAGAGCAGGCCGCCACCCCCGCGACCGCCCGTGAATGGCACCTCGCCGCCCGCCCCCAGGGCTGGCCGGTGCCGACCGACTTCGCCCTGGTCGAGGCCCCGGTCCGGACCCCCGGCCCGGGCGAGGTCCTGGTCCGCAACGTCTACCTCTCGGTGGACCCGTACATGCGGGGCCGGATGTCGGACCGCAAGTCCTACGCGGAGCCGTACGAGCTGGACAAGCCGATGCTGGGCGGCGCGGTCGGCCGGGTCGTCGCCTCGCGGGCGGAGGGCTTCGCCGAGGGCGACTACGTCCTGCACTTCTTCGGCTGGCGCGAGTACGCGACGTTCGACCCCAGGACGGCCGTCAAGGTGGACCCGGACGCCGCGCCGCTCTCCACCTACCTGGGCGTGCTGGGCATGCCGGGGCTGACCGCGTACGCGGGGCTGACGCGGGTCGCCGGGATCAAGGCCGGCGACGTGGTGTTCGTGTCCGGCGCGGCCGGCGCCGTGGGCGGCATCGTCGGCCAGCTCGCCAGGCTGAAGGGCGCGTCGCGGGTGATCGGCTCCGCCGGCTCGGACGAGAAGGTCGAACTCCTGGTGGAGGAGTACGGGTTCGACGCCGCGTTCAACTACAAGAACGGTCCGGTCGCCGACCAGCTCCGGGCGGCGGCCCCCGACGGCATCGACGTGTACTTCGACAACGTGGGCGGCGAGCACCTCGAAGCGGCGATCGACTCGATCAACCTGCACGGGCGCATCGCGGTCTGCGGCATGATCTCGCAGTACAACGCCACCGAGCCCACTCCGGCCCCGCGCAACCTGGCGCAGATCATCGCCAAGCGCTTCCGCATGGAGGGGCTGCTCGTCGGCGACCACTACGACCTCCAGCCGAAGTTCGTCGAGGAGGTCTCGGCATGGGTGCGTTCCGGTGAGCTGAAGTACCGCGAGACGGTGAGCGAGGGCATCGACGGCACGGTGGACGCCTTCCTCGGTCTGCTGAGCGGCGTCAACACCGGCAAGATGGTCGTCCGCCTGGACGGCTGACGATCCGTCAGGAGACCCGACCGCCCCGCCGCCCCCACCGGGCC
>NZ_JBHVEU010000594.1:0-4506 GCF_042802075.1 Kitasatospora sp. NPDC057518 | reverse complement strand
GACGGTTCAGAAGACGGTTTAGAAGAAGCCGTCGTCCTCGTAGTAGTTGTTGACGACCACCTGCGGGTCGTCGTCGAAGGCCTCGTTCAGCAGCGCGCCGCCGACCAGGCCGGCCGCGCCGGCGCCGATCAGCGCGCCGGTGCCGAAGCGCCGTCCGCCCTGGGCCTGCTGGCCGGGCACCTGCGGCGGCTGGCCCTGCTGGACCGGCTGCGGGTAGCCCGCCTGCGCCGGGGTGTAGAACGGCGGGACGTTGGTCTGCACCCGCTGGGCGCAGGCCACGCAGGCCTCGATCTGGCGCGGCACGCCCCACTGCGGCGACCAGTACACCGCCGTGGTGCCGGCGCCGTGCGAGGGGTCGAAGAAACACGTCACGGGGTAACTCCCTGGTCCTTGCCGGGTCATCGGAACGGCGGGCGCGGCGGCGGGCAGCACGGCCGGCACGGGGGCCGCGACCGGCGCCGGCGGCGCGGCGGGCGGAGCCACGGGCGGGGCGGGCGGCGCGACCGGCGGCTTCACCGGGGCGGGCGGGGCGGCGGCGGGCGCCGGCTGCAGGACGTCCACCCCGAAGTCGGTGGCGATGCCCGCGAGCCCGTCGGCGTACCCCTGCCCGACCGCCCGGAACTTCCAGTCCGCGCCGTGCCGGTACAGCTCGCCGAACACCATCGCCGTCTCGCTGCCGGCCTCCGACGCCACGTCGTACCGGGCCACCTCGGTGCCGCTGTCCGGGTCGACGACCCGGATGTGGGCGCCGCGGACCTGCCCGAAGGACTGCCGCCGCTGCGCCGCGTCGTAGATCGCCACCGCGAAGACGACCTTCTCCACCCCGGCGGGGACCTCCGCGAGCCGGACCTCGACCTGCTCGCGGTCGGCGCCGCCGCCGGCCCCGCCCAGGTGGCGGACCGAGCCGTCCGGGCTCCGCAGGTTGTTGAAGAAGACGAAGTGCTGGTCCGAGGCGACCTTCCCGTCCGCCCCGCAGAGCAGCGCGCTGGCGTCCAGGTCGTACCCGTCACCGGCCGTCCAGCCCAGGCCCACCCGCACCACCCGCACCCCGGGGGCCTGCTTGCCCAGGGAGACGTTGCCACCCTTCGTCAGGGCCACGCTCATGGAACTTCCTCCACCACCGTACGAGTACCGCTGTTCGACCACGACAACGCTGTAGAACTCGCGGCGGTTCCCGGTCGAACCGCCGGCTTTCCGTCCGGGCCGGAACGCCGTCCCACCAGCGGCGGAACGCCGCCCGAGGGGCCCGCGGCGGCGCCTCCCGGTACCGGACGGGCCGGTCCGGCGGCCCTTGGACCGGCGTACGGCGCGCCGTGTCGGCACTCTGGCGGGCCGTCAGGTCCGGACCTATTGTCAGCGCACATGACATGTCTACGCCGCACCGCCGGACTGGCCGCCGCGCTCGCCGGAACCCTCGTCGCCCTGCTGGCCCCGGCCGCCGCCCAGGCCGCCCCGGCCGGCTGCCGCACCTCCGCCACGGTGCCGCTGGACGCCGAGCAGGCCCGCCTCCAGGACGCCCGCACGGCCGGCTTCACCGAGCACTCCGGCCTGGGCGAGCTGCTCGGCGGCTTCCCCTCCGCGCTGTGCGCCGCCCGCAACGCCCGGCAGGCCGAACGGGTGGCCGACACCTGGGGCCGGACGCTCTGGCAGGCGGGCGTGGACCGCGCCCAGGGCCGGCGGCCGAGCGGTGAACTGCCCGCCCGGGACGACCGCCCGCTGTACTGGACCAGGCTCGCCATGACCGTCCAGCTCGCCCGCTGGCAGCCCCGGTTCGACGTCGACCACGCCGCGCTGCGGGCCCGTTTCGAGGACGCCTCGCGCGGCCTGGACGACGGTTTCAGCGCCGCCCCCGGCGTCCGGCGGATCTTCGTCAGCGGCTTCGACCCGTTCGGCCTGGACGCCGAGGCGCGCCGCGCCAACCCCTCCGGGTCCGCCGTCCTGCAGCTGCACGGGCAGCGGATCACCCTCGCCGACGGCAGCGCCGCCGAGGTCCGGGCGGTCGTCCTGCCGGTGCGCTACGGGGACTTCGACAAGGGCATCGTGGAGCGCGCCTTCACCCCGCACCTGCGGCCGGGCCGGCAGTCCGCCGACCTGATCACCAGCATCAGCCAGGGCTACCCGGGCAAGTTCACCCTGGAGGAGTGGGCCGGGCGCGCCCGCTCCGCCGACCCGGCCACCGACAACGTGGCCGCGCTCTCCGGCGGCACCTCCCAGCACCCGGTGGACGCCCCGGGGCTGGCCCCCGGGCCGCAGTTCGTCCGCACCACCCTGCCGACCGACGCCATGCGGGCCGTCCAGCAGCCCTTCCCGGTGCTGCTCGACACCTTCGTCACCGAGATCCCGGCGGGCGCCACCGGGCCGGTCTTCCGGCCGGACGGCCCCACCCCCGGCTCCCGCGCGGTCTCCGGTGGCGGCGGCGGATACCTCTCCAACGAGGTCGCCTACCGCTCCAACCGGCTGCGCCTGTTCCTCGCCCCGGACCTCCCCGGCGGCCATCTGCACACCCCGGTCCTGAACGGCCTGCCGGCCGACCCGGACCGGCTCACCGCACCGGAGTTCGAGCAGAACGAGGCCGCGATCGGCGACGAGGTCCGCGCGATCCTGAGCGCCGCCAGGCTCTGACGGACCGTCCGGGCACGTCCCGGGGACGGTCCGCGGACGGTCCGGGGGGCGCCCGCTACGCCGGGTCGGCGAAGCGGGTGCCCGCCGCGCGGGCCCGCGACTCGGCGATCTCCGCGTAGGCGGCGTCGCGGCCCGCCCAGTGCGAGCCCTCGACGGACTTGCCGCGCTCCAGGTCCTTGTACACCTGGAAGAAGTGGGTGATCTCCAGCAGGTCGAACTCGCGCAGGTCGCCGATGTCCCGCAGGTCGGCGTAGCGCGGGTCGTGGGCCGGGACGCAGAGCACCTTCTGGTCCGGGCCGCGTTCGTCGCGCATCACCCACACGCCCACCGCCCGGCAGGTGAGCACGCAGCCGGGGACGGCCGGCTCGCCGCCGAGCACCAGGGCGTCCAGCGGCTCGCCGTCGCCGCCGAGGGTGCCCTCGACGTAGCCGTAGTCGGCGGGGTAGGCGGTGGCCGTGAAGAGGGTGCGGTCCAGCCGGATCCGGCCCGCCACGAAGTCCATCACGTACTTGTTCCGCGACCCCTGCGGGGTCTCGATCATGACCTCGAACTCCACCGCTGGCCTCCTCCTCGGCTCCTGGGGGGATTGTCCGCCGTCCGGACGGCCACCGGAAGCACCCCCGCCGTCGAGCCGCCCCCGCGCCGCCCGAGGCCCGTGCGCACGCCGGTGCCCGTGCGCCAGGTCTCGATTGTGCGGCGGAAGTGACGGCCCGACAATTCTTCGTCCACGATTCCTCTACGGTGACGCCTGCAACAGCCGTCACCATGCAAGAGGGGGCACGCCCATGTCCCGGAGCCGGAAGCTCCACCGCCTCAGCAACCCCGACGCCGACGAACGCCGCGCCCAGCGCGCGCTCTTCCGTCACCTCCGCGACGACACCAACGCCAACCGCGGCCGGATGGCCAGGCGCGTCCGCGAACTCCAGCTCCTGCTGGCGATGGACCCGGTCGAGTTCGAAGGCCTCATCGCCCGGCTGATGGAGGCGATGGGCATGAAGGTCGAGCTCACCGCCCGGTCCCGGGACGGCGGGGTGGACGTCCGCGGCATCGACCCCGACCCGTTCCGCGGCGGCAACGTCATCGTGCAGGTGAAGCGGTACCGGGACACGGTGGCGCCCACCGCGGTGCGGGACCTGTACGGGACGCTGCGGCACGACCAGGCCGCGACCAAGGCCGTCCTGGTCACCACCAGCAGGTTCGGCCCCAGCTCGCACCAGTTCGTCGCGGGCAAGCCGATCACCCTGCTGAACGGCTCCGAGCTGGTCGGTCTGCTCAAGCACCACGGCTTCCACGAGGTCTTCGCGGCCGTCCAGGACGAGGCCTCCGCCGAGGCCGGCGCCCTGGACGGACTGCCCGCGATCGAGGTGGCCGCCGAGCCCTCCCGGCTGCTCCTGCACTGGACCGGGGAGGAGGAGTACGACATCGCCGCCCTGGTCTGCCGGGGCAACGTGGCGCTCTCCGACGACCACCTGGTGTTCTACAACAACGGCTCCACGCCGGACGGTTCGGTGCGGCTGGTGACCGGCTACGGCGACGCGAACGCCTGCCTGATGGTCGACTTCGACGCGCTGCCCGCCGACGTCGACCGGCTGGTGGTCATCGCCGCCGCCGACACCGAGAACCACCCCGGGGCCACCATGGGCGGGTTCGCCGGGCCCGCGCTGATCCTGGAGGCCGGCGCCGGACAGGACGCGGCCGTGGTGCACCTGGCGGACGGCGCGGAGACCAACACCGCGATGCGGCTCGGCCGGTTCGACCGCGAGCCCTCCGGGGACTGGGAGTTCACCCCGGCGCTCGCCGGGTACCCGGGCGGGCTGCGGCAGGCCGTGACCGCGTACGGCCTGGAGGTCGTGGACGCGTGACCCGGCGCGGCACGACGTGAGG
>NZ_JBHVEU010000593.1:0-4569 GCF_042802075.1 Kitasatospora sp. NPDC057518 | reverse complement strand
CCCGTACCCGGACCACGGGTACGGGCCCCACCGGTGGCCCACCCCGCACGATCGGAACTCCCATGCCCCGCACCACCCGCCTGGCCGGCGCGGCCGCCCTCGCGCTGGCCGCCGCCCTGACCCTCTCCGCCTGCGGCTCCTCCGGCGGCGGCTCCACCGCCGCCAAGGTCACCCGGCAGAAGGAGGACACCCCGTACCAGGGCACCAAGCTCGCCAAGAACTTCGAGAAGCCGGACCTCCAGCTGACCGACACCGCTGGCCAGCCCTTCGACCTGCGCCAGCAGACCAACGGCAAGGCCACCCTGCTGTTCTTCGGGTACACCAGCTGCCCGGACGTCTGCCCGACCACCATGGGCGACATCGGCGTCGCGATGAAGGCGCTCCCCGCGGAGGAGCGGCAGAAGGTCAACGTCGTCTTCGTCTCCACCGACCCGCAGCGCGACACCCCCCAGGTGCTGCGCACCTGGCTGGACTCGATGGGCAGCGACTTCATAGGCCTCACCGGGGACCTGGCCAAGGTGAAGACCGCCGCCAGGTCGCTCGGCATCATGATCGAGGACCCGGTCGTCAACGCGGACGGGACGGTCACCTCCACCCACGGCGCGCAGGTGCTGGCCTTCCTCCCCTCGGACGACAAGGCGCACGTGCTCTACATGAGCGGCACCGAGGAGAAGACCTACGAGCACGACCTGCCGCTGCTCGCCAAGGGGGTCGCGGCGTGACCCCGGCGCAGACCGGGACCGGCCGCTTCCGCCGCAGCGCCCTGCTCGGCGCCGTCGTCGCCACGGCCCTGGGCGGCGGCGCCATCCTGGCCGCCTGCGGGACGGGCGGCGGCGCGGGCGGCCAGGACGGTGCCGCCGCCGGGCCGGCCCGGCTCAGCGTCGCCGACTCCTACATCCCGCTCCCCCCGGCCGGCGGCATGGCGGCCGGCTACCTGACCGTCCGCAACGACGGCGGGCAGGACCAGCTGCTCAAGGTGAGCAGCCCGGCCGCCGAGTCGGTCACCATGCACCGCTCGAGCGCGTCGACCATGGAGCAGGTGGACAGCCTCGACGTCCCCGCGCACGGCGCGCTGCAGCTCGCCCGGGGCGGCAACCACCTCATGATCATGGGGTGGCAGAAGGCCCCGGTCCTCGGCGACGAGCTGGAGCTGGACCTCACCTTCGCCAAGTCCGGCACCATCTCGGTCAAGGTGCCGGTCAAGGAGCTCACCTACCGCCCCGGCCAGAGTTAAGGGGACCGCCACCATGCAGTCGGCCGGCCTGGAGAAGGCCACCCACCGCCGGATCGCCGGGGTGCTCGGAGTGCTCGGCGCGTTGCTCGCGCTGATGCTCGCGGGCGCCGGGCCGGCCTCCGCGCACGCCACCCTGGATTCCACCGACCCCCGGCAGAACTCGGTGGTCGCCACCGCCCCGCAGGCGGTGACGCTGACCTTCAGCGAGTCCGTCTCGCTCTCCGGCGACTCCGTCCGGGTGCTCGACCCGGCCGGCAAGGCCGTGGACACCGGCAACCCGGCGCACGCCGACGGCAAGGGCAACACCGCCCGGGTCGGGCTGCGCGACGGACTCGCCAACGGCACCTACACGGTGGCCTGGCGGGCCGTCTCGGACGACTCCCACCCGGTCGGAGGGGCGTTCACCTTCTCCATCGGCGCGCCCTCGGACACCTCGGTGTCGGCCACCGCGCTCCAGGGCGCCGAGGCCGACGGCCTGGTCGCCGCCCTGTACGGCACCGGGCGCACCGTCGCGTACGCCGCCTTCGCGCTGCTGGTCGGCGTCGCCGCCTTCGTGCTGCTCTGCTGGCCGGCCGGCACCGCCCGGCGCCGGGTGCAGCGGCTGCTGATGACCGGCTGGACGGCGCTGCTGGTCTCCACCGTCGCGGTGCTGATGCTGCGCGGCCCGTACGAGCGCGGCTCCGGGATCGGGCAGGCCTTCGACCTGTCGCTGGTGCGCGCCACGCTGGACGAGCGGATCGGCACCGCGCTGGCCGCCCGGCTGCTGCTGCTCGCGGCGGGCGGGGTGTTCCTGTCGCTGCTGGTCGGGCAGCTGGGGCAGCCGCCGCGGCCGGTCGTGCCGAAGCCGCGGGACGAGGAGGAGGCCGGCTCCGACGACCTCGCGCGCGGCGCGGCCGCCGAGGACGACGCCGAGGCCGCCGAGCTGCGCGAGCTGGAGCGGCGGGTCGCCGAACGGCCGCAGCGCGAGGCCCGGCTCGGCCTCGGCGTGGCCGGACTGGTGCTGGCCGTCGCCCTCTCGGCGACCTGGGTCGGCGCCGACCACGCCTCGGTGGGCATCCAGGTCTGGCTGGCGCTGCCGCTCGGCATCCTGCACCTGATCGCGATGGCGCTCTGGCTGGGCGGGCTGGCCGCGCTGCTGGTCGCGCTGCGCGAGGGCGTCGGCGCCGAGGTGGTGGACCGCTTCTCGAAGATCGCCTTCGGCTCGGTGGCCGTCCTGGCCGGGACCGGGATCTACCAGTCCTGGCGGGGCCTGGGCAGCTGGGGCGCGCTGACCGGCACCGAGTACGGGCGGCTGCTGCTGGTGAAGAGCGGCTGCGTGGCCGCGATGCTGGGCGTCGCCTGGATCTCCCGCTCCTGGCTGGCCAGGCTGCGCTCGGCCCCGGCCGAGGCGGTCGAGGTCGCACCGGCCGAGCTGCCGGAGCCGGTCGCCGTGGCGGCGCACAGCGAGGACCCGGCCCGGCAGGCGCAGCTGGAGCGTCAGCGGGCCGCGCTGCGGAGCGCCGGACGCGACCGCGGGCTGACCCCGACCCGGGCCGGGCTGCGCCGCTCGGTGCTGGTCGAGGCGCTGGTCGCGGTGGCGGTGCTGGTGGTCACGACGATGCTCACCAACTCCCCGCCCGGGCGGGTGGCGGGCGAGGTCAAGGCCGGTGCGGCCGCCGCTCCGGCCGCCGGCGGGGCCGCCGCGGCGCCGCAGACCGAGCCGGGCCGCACCGTCGACCTCAAGCTCCCGTACGACACCAAGGGCCGGACGCCGAACGCCAAGGGCACCGCGACTGTCACCCTCAACCCGGCCCGGACCGGGCCGAACGAGGTGAAGCTCGCGCTGGACGGCGCGGACGGGCAGCCGGTGGACGTCCCCGAGGTGGAGCTCGCCTTCACCCTGCCGGACCGCGACCTCGGCCCGCTGCCGGTCGCGCTCACCCCGGAGGGCACCGGCCGCTGGAGCGGCACCGCGCAGCTGCCGCTGGCGGGCACCTGGGTGGTGTCGGTGCAGATCCGCTCCTCCGACATCGACCAGACCACCCCGACCCAGCAGTTCAAGATCGGGTGAGCGGGGTGACCGACACGTCGACGGACCACGCTTCGACGGGCCGCAACCCGGCGGGCCATGGCCCGGCGGACCACGCTTCGGCGGGGCCCGCGGGCTTCACCCGGCGGGCGCTGCTCGGCACCGCCGGGGCCGGGCTGCTGGTCGGGGCTGGCGCGGGCGTCGCCGGGGCGGTCGCCTACGACCGTCCCGACCGGAGCGGCCGGGCCGCGGCCGGCCCGGGCGGCGCGCTGGGCGCGGCCCGGGTGCCGTTCCGCGGCGAGCACCAGGCCGGGATCACCGACCCGCCGCAGGCCAGGGTCCAGCTGGCCGCCTTCGACCTGGCCGAGGGCGTCGGCCGGGACGGGCTGCGCACCCTGCTCCAGCGCTGGACGAAGGCGGCCGACCGGCTGACCGCCGGGGAGCCGTCCGAGGAGTTCGACAACCAGGTCGCGCTGGACGCCGGGCCCTGCTCGCTCACCGTCACGGTCGGCTTCGGCGCCACGCTGTTCGACAAGGCCGGGCTGGCCGACCGCCGCCCGCCCGGGCTCGCACCGCTGCCTGCCTTCCCCGGCGACGCGCTCGACCCGGCCCGCGGCGACGGCGACCTGTTCGTCCAGATCGGCGCGGACGACGCCCTGGTCGCGGTGCACGCCCTGCGGGTGCTCCAGCGGCTGGCGGCCGGTACGGCGGCACTGCGCTGGCAGTCGGCCGGCTTCGCCCGCACCCCCGGCGCCGCCGCCCAGCCGGTGACCGGGCGCAACCTGATGGGCCAGATCGACGGCACCAACAACCCCCGGCCGGACGAGGACGGCTTCGCCGCCAAGGTGTTCTGCGCCGCCGGTGGCGACCAGCCGGCCTGGCTGGCCGGCGGCTCGTACCTGGTGTTCCGGCGGATCCGGATGCTGCTGGACAACTGGGAGGCGCTGCCGGTGGACCGGCAGGAGCGGGTGATCGGGCGGCGCAAGTCGGACGGCGCCCCGCTCGGCGCGCCCGCCGGGGCCGGCGAGCGCTCCCCGGTCGACCTCACCGCGCAGGGCCCGGACGGCACCCTGGCGATCCCCGCCGACGCGCACATCCGGGTCGCCGCCCCGGCGGCCAACGGCGGGGCGGCGATGCTGCGGCGCGGCTTCTCGTACCACGACGGGCTGCTGCCGGACGGCTCACCGGACGCCGGGCTGCTCTTCCTCGCCTTCCAGAACGACCCGGGCAAGGGCTTCACCCCGGTACAGCGCAAGCTCTCCCGGGGCGACGGCCTCTCCCGCTTCCTGCGGCACGAGGCGAGCGGCCTGTACGCGCTGCCGCCGGG